>NZ_JBSGBY010000449.1:0-7074 GCF_053601505.1 Nocardia sp. NPDC004722 | reverse complement strand
GGGTGATGATCGGATTCCGTCGGACGATGATCGGACTTGGTCGGGTGTTGCTCTGCGGCGTGATCGCTTGCATGTAGGGCAGCCTCGTGGGGTGCCGCGGTATCCGAGGGATGCGGTAGGAGCGCCTCGTGGTTTTCTGCCAGGTATCTGCCCAGGTCGGGGTGGTACTCGTTGAGCAGTCGGGTGGCCGTGATCGCTGTGGAGCGGTCGAGCATTCCGAGCTTGTCCATCAGATCGCCGACTCCGCGACGCAATCCGGGTAGCTCGGCGGCGCGGGCGGGATCGCCGTAGGCAGAGGCGGTGTCGAAGATGCGCTGGTGCAGTTCCTTGAAGCGGTCGATCAGGTGCGGGGTGAGCGTGGACGGACGGTCAGGGTCGGTGGGTGGGTGTTCCGACTTCGGAGCTTCTGCCGTCGGGGCCTCTTGCCGGTGCTCCGGTGCGGCGGGGTGCTCCGCGTCATTGCTCAGCGAGAACGGCTTGTGGAATTCGTCGGGGCCATTGACAGTTGCCGGCTTGTCGAAGTCCGCACTGAACGGCTTGTCGTTCTCATCCGAACGGTCGAGGCGGCTGGTATTGGAGGACGGATCCTCCGGGGCTAGTTCGTCTCGCCCGACTCGCGGTTGATCCGATTGATCTCCGACTCGCCCCACGCTTGCCAGATCTTGATCTGGTCCTCGGTGGCCGGGCGGCGTCCTTTCTTCTCGAGGTCCGCTGTGTGCTGGCGGATGGTCTCCGCCCACTTCTGGTCTTCCGGCGAGAGGGGTTTGCGGTTTTGTATCGCTCGCTGGACTATCCGGTCGAATTCCTCCCGGTTCATGGTCGGTCCTTCCTAGGTCCTGGAGCTCGATGACGTACTTGGGGTTGCCGTAGCGGTCGGTGGTTGGGTAGTGGTCTTTGACGAGGAACTTGTTGCCCGGAGGGAAGACGACCTCGTCCTGGTTGCGCGTGGTCCAGGAGATGTCTTTGCCGAAGCGGGAATCGATGATCATCTCGATATTGCCGCCCGGCATCGAGCCTTCCTTGTCGGAGGAGGCGAAGCCGGGGTCGAAAGGGGTTTTGCCCTGCTGGTAGTCGTCGAGGAAGCGGGCGAGTTTGACCGGGTCGTCGATGTGGAGCGATCTGTAGACGACTCCGTTGTAGTCGGGGAGCTTGTTGTAAGCCGATATCAGAGTGCGGATTTCGACGTCGCGATCATGCAGGGCCTGGGTATTGCCGTTGCGGGTGGCGTCGTTAACCGGCTCGTTCAGGGGGAAGAACTGGTTGCGGCGGATCGCGTCCAGTTCGGGGTCGGTGAGACGGGCGATCTCAGGGTGGTTGGCCGTCTGTTCGGCGCGGATATCCTGGATCTCGCCATCGTTGAGACGGGTCTTGGCGGCGTATTCCTGTGAAGCCCTTGGGTCTTCGTAGTGCGGGTTCGCGTAGTAGGGCTTCTCCTCGACCGGGAGCTTCGGCAAGTCCGGTTGGCCGATTCGGGCTTCCGGGAGCGACGGGGAATGGTGCTCACCCGCGGTGGAGTCGAGCGGGTGGAGGGGATCGCCGTGGGAGTCGTAGATGATGGCGTGGGTGTTGGCGACGTTGGTGCGATCGCCGGGGAATGGGTGTGGGCCTTCGCCAAGGGCGGGGTCGTGGATGACGAGCATGCCGCCGTCGTTGGTGACGGTGTAGGCGTGCGCGCCGACGCCGTTTTCGTCGACAGGGCCGTGGAATTCGTCGATGACGATGGCGGTGGCGCCGTCGCCTAGTCGGTATAGCTGGTCGGCCAGGACGCCGGGGGTGTCGACGGGCTGCATGTGTGCGCCCGCGGCATTCTCGAGTTCCTCGGCCGACATACCCTGATGGGCGATCTGTGGATCTTCGGGGACGTGGATGTTCGGATTGCCGGTCAGTTCCTGGACGTGCTGGAGCGCTTGTGGGCCACAGTCGTTCGGCGATCGATGTTCGTCCGGCAGTTGCGGCGTGTGCTCCGCGACGGGTTCGGGGTTGCGATAGTCGTTGACGAACTCGTCGTATCCGTGCGGAGGCCCCTCGGCCAGCTCGTATTCGGGGCTGCGGAACTTGGCCGGATCGTGTGGCGTGGAGCCGAAGGTCCGTTGAAAATCGCCGAGATCTGACCGGTCCGGGCGTGGGTACTCGGGGATGATGTCCTGGTGTTGCCCCGCGGCGATTTTCCCGAAGTTGTACAGGGACTCACTCGGCGTACCCCGGAAGTCGCCGTCGTGGAACTTGTAGTAGCCGGTGTGGGTACCGATATTGCTGAAAGTTCTTACACCGCCTGGGAATTGAGCGGTGATCCGGCGCGCGCCGAACGAGTCGACCGACGGGTCGAGACCCAATCCGAGTCCGAGAGCCGGTGCGGCGCGGGAGATGTCGTCGGGATGGCTGGAACCGATCCAGGTGACCGGGTCACGCGGCGAGCTGGCGACGAACACATTGTCGCCGATGCCGAATCGGGAGGCGTGCGGGACCGGACCCGCGCCAGGAGATCCCAGCAGGGTGATCGTCGTGACCTCGCCCGCCAGACGGCCGCCCGCACCGGCGAAACTCGTTGTGGTGGAGCCGTAGCTGTGACCGAACAGGTGCACATCTGGAACGGCCGCGCCATCGGGTAGCCCGGCATTCATCTTGCGGGTTTCGTTGAAGGCCGCCACATCTCGGGCCAGCAGCTGTCCACCGCGCTTGGCGAGATCGGTGTTGGCCATCTCCTTGAAGATCTTCGGAATACCGCTCGGCGCGTCGTAGCCGATCCAGGCGATCGAGGCGACCGCCCCGGGATCCTCTGTGTTCCTGGAGGTTTCCCAGAAGTGGTTGAACGAGTTGTTCAGGTTCACCTTCAGGCTGCGCACCGTGGTGGTGATACCCGGGATGTGGAAGGACACCGTCGACGCTTTGTCCACGTCGCCGAACGCGACCACGGCGCGACCTTCGCCGTTGAACGCCCGCGAGTCGTAGGACAGCACCCGGACGGGTGGCCGGTGACCGTCGTTGCGCTGGGCGTACGTGTCGGCGAGCTTGTCCGCGAGCTTCAGATTCTCGAGAGTCTTACTCAGGTTCTTGTAGTCCCGGTAGCTGTCCGGATCGAAGAACCTGTTCATGAATTTGTCGACGCGCGGGTTGTTCGCTCGCAGTTCCGCCATGTCCCGGGCGATCGACAAGCGGTTGGCCTCGTCACGCACGGGCGTCGGAATGCCGTCCGCATTGCCGATTTCGTGCGGGTGCACCCGCGCCAACGCGTCCTGCTGCTCGTCGGTCAGCGAATGCCACCACTCGTGGTTCTCGCGAGTTCGATTGTGTGCACCGGCCTGATCGGTGTTCTCTGGATGGAGCAGCGTGGAGGGATCGCTCCCATGCCCGAGTCGATCGAGTGCTTCCTGCGCGTGTAGTCGCTCCGCTTCGGTGATCGGCCGATCATCCTGCAGCACAGGGCGATTCGGATGCTCGGACGGCGTGGGAGTTTCGTGTTCGTGCGGATCGGAGGACGGCTGGTCGTGCTCGTTGTGGCTGTGCCCGTCCTTGTCGTGATTCTGCCCGTCCTTGTCGTGATTCTGAGCGTCCTTGTCGCCGCCGTGGGTCTCGTCGGTCGTCTGGGCGCGGTTGCTGTGGTCCTTGTCACCGCGGCCGTCGTGGTCGCCCGCCACCTCATCGGGGTGGGCGCCGATGCGGCTCTCCGGCTTGTCTCCATGCTTGGCGCCGTTGCCGTCTCCGTGCTGGGCACCGTTGCTATCGATCGGGCGGGCCTTTTCCGTATGTTCGCCAGGAACACCCGTACCGTGCTCCTGCTGCACCACCTGGGCGCGGTCGCTCACCTTCGGAGTGGCGGCCTCGATGCCGGTCGGCTTCGCCTGGGCGGGAGCACCTATCCCGGTGTCCCCCTTCGGAGCCGCCCCGGCCTTCGGAGTCTCGGGCGTCGGCGCGGCCGAGTTCGGCGTCTCGGTGCGCGGAGTAGCGGTCCCAGCCGGTCGCACCTCGGCCGGGGCGGCACCGCGTGCGGGGTTCGCGGGCTGAGCGACGTCGGAAGCTTTTGGTGTTCCGACATTTTGCGGACTCGGTGCGGCTTGACCACCCGGCCCGGCGCCCGTCGATTGCAGATTGGTGAGCTGCTGCCCGTTCCCGGTATCAGCGCCACCGCGAACGGTGTTGTCTGCCTTGAGGTCCGCGGTGGAGGCCGGGTGGGTGTTCGCCCCGTTCTGTGCGGCGGGCTGGCTCGCGGGAGTCTCGTTGCTGGGCTTCTGGGGTTCCGGCGACACCGCGCCAGGTTCGGTGGCCGTCGGCACCCGTGCGTCTTTGTACGAGTGCAGCAGCCCGGAGCCGAGGCCGCCCACGGCACCGGCGGTGATCATGCGAGGGTCCAACTCCATATTGCCGCTCGCCAAAGCGCTTGCGCCCCAACCGGCCAGGCCGCCCGCCGCGCCCGCACCTACGGTCGTGATGCCGCCAGCGACCACCTTTCCGAGGGTGTTCTTGACGAGGGGGGTCTTGCCGAGAACATTCTTCAGCCCCGCGCCGACGGGCGCACCGACCAGGCCGCCGACACCCCCGGCCAGCGCCATGGTGCCGACCTCGCCCCATTCGAATTTCTCGCGGCGGCCCTCGTACCGTTGCCAAGCCTGGATGACCGCATCCGGTGCCGCGCCGAGCACCGCGCCGGGCAGCGCCAGCTTGGCCGCGTAGATCGCGAAATTCTTCAGGGCCTCCTTGATCTCGGCGGCCGTGGCCCACTTCGCCTCATGCCCGGCCAGATATTTGAGCAGGCGCTTTATCAAGAACCGCACGGTGACACGGGTTGCGGCGACCTCGGCGGCCTCCACCGCCGGGCTGAAGATCAGCGACGCCGCGGCGGCGAGGAGCTCCGCTGCCAGGATGATCAACGTCGCGTTGAACATGAGTTTCGTGTACTCGAACTCGTTGCCCGTGCCGTCGGCCATCGTGGCGATCTGGTCGAACCATTTGATCATGCCGTCGAGCGATGCCTCGCTGCCGTCGCCGCCGTACTTCAGCACCTTCAGCTGTTCGATCATCTCCTTGCCGCCGTCGCCCTGCGGATAGGCGAGCTGCACGGCCGAGATGGCATCGTCGACGTCGGATTTGATGCTTTCGAGTTGCTTCGCGGCGGCACGCCAGTCGTCGGCGAGGCCCCACATCTGGTCTTCGTTGCCCTCGGGCCACTTCATGCCGACGAGGTAGCCGAGGGTCCCGACCGCGGGCGGCTCCCAGATCACTGTGCTCTCCCCGATCCGAAAAACGCACGCTCAGCCGCCGTTTCGGACCGATGCCCCCGTGCTGTCACTCCCGCCCCCGGACCAGAACCGACTTGTCAGCTATTCAACTGTCCACCAGGTGTTTTCACGAACGAACAGTCGATAATCTTGCGCTACGCTGCCATACAAGTCTCCGATCGGCAACTCGGAAATCCGGATCGGCTATCAATCAGCAGCCTCGGAAAGGGAGGGCGGCATGCGATCGCTGTGGTTCATTCCCCAGGGCAACACCGTGATCGAGCCCGAAGAGACCACAGGTTATCGAGGCGGCTGGTCGTCCACCCTTCGGCCGTTGACCGAGCGGCAGGCCGCGGCGGTCGCCGCGCACGGGCGACGCCGTGCGCGGGAGATCGTCTCGCTGCTCGAGGGCGCGGGGTTCGTAGCGGACGCGGCAGGTGCGGAGCGCTGGAACGAAACCGAGCTAGTCGGCGAGGGCTTCAATCGTTTCGACAAGGGATCCAACGGCCGCGTCCACTCGGTGTCCGCCCGGCTCGCGCTGCCGGAAACGACACCCGGAATCGGTGAGCTGGCCAGTCGCTTCGCTAGTTTGCCCGGCGACGTCGTCGAGCGGGTCCGGACCGACAAGCCCGATCGGACCTACACGCTGTTCCTGCCGCCGCGTCACGGGCATGCCGCACAGGTCACCCTCGCCGCGCGAGACGAGCCACGACGAATCACCGCCACGATCGTCGCGAACAGCAAGCCCCACTTCTATCGCTGGGACAAACGAGACTCGGTCTGGCAGATCCTGCGCAGTGGCACAACCGAAGACCCTGACGAGCGCCGGGTCACCGAGCTCGCCCGCCTCGGTTTCTCCAGCCGCGATTGGCCCGTGCATGCCACGCTGCCCGATGGCATCTCGAAGCAGGAGGCCACCGAACGAGTGCGTCTCTACCTGATGGGTGCCGGTGTCGAGATCGGACGGGCGACTCTCGATCCGCGGCGTGGCGACGACTACTGGGACATCTCGATCTCCGGCGACGCCGCCCTGAATGCCCTCGGTGCTCTGCGGATTACCGATGCCGGGCGCATCAGCCCACCCGAGTGAACTCGTAGCAACCGTCACGGCCGGATCTGAAACGCCGCTCATGAATGTGTAGGGTCGCAGGCGTATCCGAACGGGCAGTCCACGCTTCCCGGTCGACGAGGGGAGCGACATCGTGAGCAGTCCGCAGGGCGGAAATCCGGACGAGGCATTCTTCAAGGACCTCGCCTCGGCGTTCGTGGAGGCCGGCGGGGAGGGGGCTCCCGGAATCGACATCGTGTCCCATCCCGGACCAGGTGCGGTCGTCGACGAGAAGCAGACCGCCGAGCGGGCGCGAGAGCTCACGCATCAGATCGCTCGCGAGCTCGCCACCGACGGGCCCGAGGGCTGGGAACGCATCGACGCCATCTTCGCCTGGACCGTTGCCGCGCAGACGTGGAACGTGACCTACTCCGCCAACGGCCGAGCGGTGCGGGCCGAACCGTCACAGACCACGTTGCTCGCCGTACAAGAACAGCGGGAAACCGCCGCGGAGCTCCCGGCGGGACCGTGGTGGCGAATGCGGCTCATCGTCACCAACTCCGGTGAGGTCCAGACCGATTACGACTACGGCGGTGAACCGTTCCCCGATGATCAGCTCTTTCCCGCCGAGGCCTACCGCGCGGATCTGGAACAGTATCCGCGCGATCGACTACCGGTCTGGCTGGCGGCCTATGTCGGCAATGAGGGCAAGCAGCAGCCGATGCGCTCGGAAGCCAGTTCGGTGCGCAGGGTTTCGCTGAAGTGCTTGATCCCGGCCGAGGTGAACGCGTAGGGGGTGCCCAGCCGGATCGG
>NZ_JBSGBY010000448.1:0-7083 GCF_053601505.1 Nocardia sp. NPDC004722 | reverse complement strand
CCTGGTTCGAGGGCTTCGGATCCACCCATGGCGCGAACCGGCGTTCGGTGGATGTGCTCGACGAGCGACTGGCCACCGGGTGGGCGGTCAACCAGGGCATCGGCGGCAACCGGCTGCTGAGCGACGAGATCGGCGAGCACGGCCTGGCCCGGTTCGAGCGGGACGTGCTGTCGGTGCCGGGGGTCGCGGCCGTGTGGGTCAACTTCGGCATAAACGACCTGATCCTGGCCGGCACCGCCACCGCCGAGGCGCTCATCGCCGGGTTCACCGAACTGGCCGCGCGGGTGCACGCGGCGGGACTGCCGGTGTACGCCAACACCATCGGGCCGTTCGGCGGGGCGATCTACCCGGGTCTGGCGGTCGCCGAGGGCATTCCGGTGCGGCGCGCGGTCAACGAGTGGCTGCGCGGCACCGATGTGTTCGACGCCGTCTTCGATGTGGCCGCGGCGGTGGAGAATCCGGAAGACCGGGACTTCATCCGGCCCGACCTCGACAGCGGCGACGGCATGCACCTCAATGACGCGGGCGCCCGGGCCATGGCCGAGACGGTGGATCTCACCGTGCTACCGGCCGTCTTTCACGGCAACCGCGGTCCGGCCGCCTGATCCTGCCGCAGTCCGCTCGCCCACAGGTCGTCGGCGACATCGCGGCCGAGGCGGACGCCGCCGAGGTTCTGCGACAGGTCCATGCGCCCGGCCAGATCGGTGCCGAAGGCATCGAAAGGCCAAGCCACGCCGAGGAATACGCGGCTGCGCGCGCATTCCTCCATCATCTGCCACAGCCCGCCGGTGAAGCGCCGGACATGACGGGGTCGGACCACGCCGTGCGAGTCGGCGGTGACGCCGTCGAACTCCTCGGAGACGAAACCCAGTCCGTCGGCCAGGATGTCGGGGCCGTCGGCGGCGATGTCGTAGTAGCGGCGGACGGTCTGCCACGCCGCGCCGCCGAAGGTGGCGTGCGCGGACGGGTAGGCCGGGTACGCCGGGGTCACCGGGGCGGCCTGCTCGTTGCTGCGGGGCGCGCCCAGCGGCAGCCAGCCCGGATCGCAATCCCCGTCGAGTCCGTTGCCCGGCATGGCCTCCGGCCCCAGGGTCGGGTCGAATTCGCGAATGCCGAGGATCGGCCGCCACAGGTTGTGCCGGTACTTGTCGTCCCAGCACAGGATGGCCGCGTCGGCGAGCGCGGTGTTCACCAGGGCGAACAGCCGGGCGTTCTGTTCGACGTCATTGCCCCGGGCGGTGGCGATCTCGCGGGTGAACAGGTTGTAGAGCCGTGGCGGGCTGCCGAGTCGCTTCTCGCCGTCGTAGGCCCAGAACACCCCGCGCAGGGTTTCGTCGGCGGTGCGGGCGGCGAACCCGGCGGGCAGTCCCGCGATCGCCTCGGCGGCAATGCCTTTGGCCCGCACCTCGCGCAGGGCGGCCAGATAGCGAGGGTCGTTGCCCTTGGGTGGCGGGTCGAGGGTGTAGCGGCTGGTGACCGCGAAGCAGCGCGAGCGCGCACCGTAATGCGGTGCGTAGTAGCCCTGTTTCGGGTTGGCCGGGTCGGGACGATGGTTGGGCGGGGCGATATCGGGGACGTAGCCGGTGTCGGCGAGGGTGGGATCCCCCGCGCGGCACTGGAGGACCGCGCGGCCGACCGCCTGCCCGTGCGTGCTGCCGCGCCCGGTGCCCGGTCCCCGCAGCCCGGCCTCGCGCAGGGCCTTGTCCAGGCGTGCGGTCTGGGCGGGATAGAGCGCCGAGAGGGTGGTGTGCGCGGCCACGGCGATGGCGGCGTCGGGTGCCGCGCCATTGGCGGCCACCGGCGGGGTGGTCAGCCAGGTGCCGTGCGGTGCACCGAAAATACTGAAGATGGCATCGTGCATGGCCAGGTGCACCATGGCCAGGGCACGGGAACTGCCGGCCGGACCGCGGGACCCGCGTTCCACGGGTTTGATCTCGGTGTGCGCCATGCGATCCGACTCCAGCGCCACCGCGTTCCAATACAGGATCTGATCCACTTTCACTGTCTCCCAGAGGGTTCGAGGACTCGTTTCAGAATGAGTCACGCACCGGGAGATATCCGCAGTAGTGCGCTACCCGAATTCGGACACGAGATCGACCGCGATCCGAGTAGCGGCGCGTCGCGCTCCGGGAGTGTCCGGATGCGCTCCAAAGGCCGGAAAAGCGCAGCTCAGCGCGGTTTGACGTCGGCCAGCAGTTCCGGGCCCTTGGTCTCCAACCGGGTGGTGGCCCAGCGGATTCCGAGTGTCGCGGCAAACCCGCCGATCACCAGACCGAGCGGTATCGCCACCCATTGCAGTAGTGGAATGCGCAGGCCCGCACCGACTCCCAGCAGCACCAGCACCGGGGCGGCCGCCAGCAACTGCACCCCGAGGACGCCGAACTGCATGAGCGCCTTCACGCAGCCCGGATTCCCCTGACCCGCGAAGGCGTTGCCGCGCTGCGGCGGCAGGGCGAACGCGGCGTGCGTCGACATGAACATCACTCCGCCGACACCCACGCCGAGCAGCACCGGAAGTGTCGCCAGCGCCCACGGATACAGGTTGGCGCGGCCCATCACGCCCGGCAGGACGAGCGTCGCCAGCACCGCCAGCGGCGCGACCAGCAGCAGCCAGGCGTAGGCGCGCCCGCGCACATCCGCGCGGGCCGCACCCGGGGTCACCAGGGTTTGCCAGACCGCGGTGCCGTCGTATCCGTACAGGTTGGTGCCGGACATGCTGGCCAGCCCGACCACGAATGCGCCCGAGAATACGACGGTCCCGCTACCGTGCGATCGGATGGACAGGAAGATCGGTAGCACGAATCCGATCAGCAGCAGCGGCAACAATGCGGCACGGCGGCGACCATCGCGCCACCAGGTGCGCAGTTCCTTGATGAACACCGCACCGACCGGGGTGACGGGGACGAAGCGTTCCAGCAACCCGTCGTCGGTGTCGACCACCTGACCCGCCGGGGCGGGCGGGGTGGTCAGGCGGCGGTCCAGCAGCGCGGCCCACGCCTGCCACAGCACCAGCGACAGCAGCGCCAGCCCGAGCAACGGCAGCAGCGCGAACAGGTAATCACCGCGCGCGGCGGCCTCCACGGCGTACGGCGCCCAGCCCGACGGCACGGCGCGCAGCACCACCGACAGCGCGCCGTGGTCGCCGTCGAGTTTCGGCCCGATCGCCGAAACCAGCAGGTTCAGTGGGTAATACGACAATCCGATGAAGGCGGCGAAGAGCACGCCGAGGTCCTTGCCGCGCCGCGAGCGCATGGCCGCGCCCAGCCAGCCCACCACCACTCGGGACAGCAGCACCACGAACACCAGTTGCAGAAGTGCGCCCGGCACGGCGACCGCCACTGCTCCCGCACCGATCTGCGCGGCCAGCAGTACCAGCCCGCCGAAGGCGATCAGATTGACGATCGGGGCGGGGCCGACGAACGCTGCCGCGGCCAGGCCGTACGCCAGTTGCCGAGTCGTCAACGGCAGCAACCGGAATTGCTCGGGCTGCAGGGTCTCATCGCTGCTGCCGGTGAGCACCGGACCGCAGATCCAGCCCAGGGTCCAGGCGGCGAACAGCGCGGCCGCGATGGTGACGCCGCCGTGCACGGTGTTGTGCGCCGTGGCGATGAGCAGCGCGGTGATCGCGGCCACGACCGCGCCCACGAAGGTACCCATCCAGAAGTTCAGGGCCGCACGGCCTTCGCGCATGCTGCGGCGCATGAGCGTGAGCCGCATGCGGATCAGGACGCCAACCACGACAGCCCCTCCTCGCCGCCGAGGTGGCCGCCGACGAAGCGCACGAACGCCTCCTCGAGGGTCCCGTCCCCGCGCACCTCGGCGAGGGTTCCGCCCGCGACCACGCGGCCGTGATTGATGATCGCGACCCGGTCGCACATGCTCTCCACCAGCGCCATCACATGACTGGACAGCACGACCGAACCGCCCGCCGCCACGAACCGCTGCAGGATGGTGCGAATCGTGCCCGCCGACACCGGGTCCACCGCCTCGAACGGCTCGTCTAGGACCAGGAGCTTGGGCGCGTGCAGCAGGGCGGTGGCGAGCCCGATCTTCTTGCGCATACCGGCCGAATAGTCCACCACGACAGTGTTTTCCGCGCCGGTCAGCTCGAGCACGTGCAGCAGTTCGTCGGCCCGGCCGACCACGGTCGCCTTGTCCATGCCGCGCAGTAATCCGGTGTAGTTCAACAGTTCGCGGCCGGTGAGGCGTTCCGGCAGGGCCAGGCCGTCGGGCAGCACACCCACCACGGCCTTGGCCCGCACCGGGTCCATCCAGACATCGCTGCCGAAGATGCGCGCGGTGCCCTGATCGGGGCGCAGCAGGCCGACCGCCATCGACAACGTGGTGGTCTTGCCCGCACCGTTGGGGCCGACCAGCCCGAAGAACGAGCCGGGTGGGACGTGCAGGCTCACCCCGTCGACCACCCAGGGGCCGCCGAACCGCCTGTACAAACCGTTCAGTTCGAGCGCCAACTGTCCGTTGGTCGTCATTGCCCCTCCTCGCGCCGGTGGCCCACCCGCTGAGAACGATACGGGCGAACCCGACGTTCACCGGCTTATCGCGGGACGCGGTGTCAGCGCAACGCGTGCAGGGCGGTGGCCAGGTCCTGGAGGTGCTGCGGGGCGGGGGTGTAGCCGGGGAAGTACACGCATACCCGCTCGGTGGCCGGGCCGAATCGGGTCGCGATCTCGGTGGCGCAGTCCTCGGGCGTGCCCACGACCGCGAAGGTCGAGACCAGATCGTCGTCGATCAGGGCGGCCATCTCCTCGAAGGCCGCGCGCTTGGCCAGGGCCTCCAGGGTCGGTTGCAGGTGCGGGTGGCCCTCGACCTCGAGGACGGGCAGGTACGCCGGGGTGGAGGCGTAGAAGGCGATGAGCTTGCGGACTCCTTCGCGCGCCCGGTCGAGTTCGTCTCCGGTGCGGCCGACCGCGGCCATCACCTGGGGTACCACCGTGAAATCGGCGAGGTCGCGGCCCGCGCGTTCGAGGCCGTCGAGCACGGCGGGCATGGTGCGGTCGCGGAAGTGGCGGGCGCTGTTGAAGGGCATGACCAGTAGTCCGTCGGCGGTGGCGGCGGCGGTCCGGGTCATGAGCGGGCCGAGCGCGCCCAGCAGCACCGGCGGTACTCCGTAGGGGTTGGGGCCGGGGTCGAAGGCGGGCGGCATCAGCGTGTGGCGGGTGAATTCGCCGCGGAAGTCCAGGCGTTCACCGGTCTGCCAGGCGTGCAGGATCGCCTTGACGGCGGAGACGAATTCGCCCATGCGGGCGGCCGGGCGCGACCAGTGCGTGCCGTAGCGATGCTCGATATGCGGGCGGATCTGCGAGCCGAGGCCGAGGCGGAACCGGCCGTGGCTGAGCGCTTGCAGGTCGTAGGCGGCGTGGGCGGCGTGCAAGGGGCTGCGCGGCGGGGCCACCGCGACATTGGTCATCAGGTCCAGCTCGGTGGTGGGCGCGACCGCGGCCAGCGGGACGAAGACGTCGTGGGCGCCCTCGAAGGTGAACAGACCGTCGACGCCGAGCGCGGCGAATTCCGCGGCGCGGGCGGCTAGTTGGTCCGGCCGGGCATCGAGTTGAACGTCGAGGAGCACGATTCAGCTCTATCACCGGTGTGGGCGCGCGGCGGTCGCCGTTCCGATCACCGGAACCGGGGCTATCGGTCGCGCGGGTGGGGCGGGTTGGGTTGGGTGCGGAGGTATGCCCATGGAGACCCTGAACATCGTTGTCCACGAACGCATCGCGACCATCACCCTCGACCGGCCTGCGACGCGCAATGCCTTCAATCGCTCGATGGGCGCGGAGTTGTCCGAGGCGTACCGGCGGTGCGACGCCGACGACGAGGTCCGGGTCGTCATCCTCACCGGTCGGCCCCCAGCGTTCTGCGCCGGTGCCGATTTGAGTTCGGGTGACGCCACTTTCACCGAGCCGGGTGCGGAATTCAGTGCGGCGGGGGTGAATCCGCCCGCGTGGCGGCTGCGCAAACCCGTGATCGCCGCGGTCAACGGGCATGCCATCGGGATCGGACTGACGCTCGCACTGCAATGCGATATCCGTGTCATGGCCGAGGACGCCAAATACGCGATTCCCCAAGCCCGGCGCGGGATGATCGGTGATGCCTATTCGCACTGGACGCTGCCGCGTTTGGTCGGCGTCTCGCGTGCGGCGCAGTTGCTGTTGACCGGAGCCACATTCGATGGCCGCCAAGCCCGGGACTGGGGTCTGGCGATCGAATCTTTGCCCGCCGAGCAGGTGTTGCCGACCGCCTACGCGCTGGCGCGCGACATCGCGGTGAACACCGCTCCGCTTTCGGTCGCGATGTCCAAACAACTCCTGTGGTCCTCGTTCGAGAACGATGCGGCCCGAATCGGGGTTTCGGAAACCGACTTCCACCTGACGCTCATGGCCCACCCCGATGCGCGCGAAGGTGTCCGCGCCTATCTGGATCATCGTGATCCGCAATGGACCGGCGACCCCCGCGAGCTGTGATTTATCACGTTTGCCGCATTCGCTGCCCCGCTGCGCGTCATTACCGCTTAACCTCGCTGGTGCACAACTGTTAGCTGAGAAGGTGGCACACAGCGTGATCGGTACGCGGGCGAAGCTCGATGAACTAGCCAAGATCCTGGAGATGGCGGCGGAACCGGCGGGAGAGGCCGGCGTTGCCAAGCGGGAGAAGAAGGGCATTCCGAGTGTTCGGCAGCGGGTGAACATGCTGCTCGATCCCGGCACGTTCATCGAGACCGGCGCACTGGCACGCCAGCCCGGGCAGGCGGACGCGCTCTACGGTGACGGACTGGTCACCGGTCGCGGATTGATCGGCGGGCGGCCGGTGGTCGTGATCTCGCACGATCAGACCGTGTACGGCGGGTCGGTCGGCATCACCTCGGCGCAGAAGTTCATGCGCGCACTGCAATTCGCGTTCGACAATGCCTGCCCGGTGGTGACGATCAACGATTCCGGCGGGGCGCGGATTCAGGACGCGGTGGGTTCCATCGCTTCCTTCGGCAATATCTCCCGGGTGCTGGAGAAGCTGTCCGGCTATGTGCCGCAGGTGTCGATCATTCTCGGCAAGTGCGCGGCCGGTTCG
>NZ_JBSGBY010000447.1:0-7119 GCF_053601505.1 Nocardia sp. NPDC004722 | reverse complement strand
GCCATTCGCGATGTCGGCAACCGCCCGCACAGCTCACCTATTCGGTCCGGGTCGACAAGCCCGGCGTGGCGGACGGATTCCTGTACTACACCACCGGAGTCAGTGCCGCGGCGCTCGTTCCGGGCCTGGGTACCGTGGCGCAGGCGCTGCCGGGCGGCCGCCCCGCGAATGTCATCGCCGACCGCTCCGGCAAGGAGATCAAACGCTACGAACCGCCTGCGGGACAGGATGTCTCGAACTTCCGCACCCAGATCTACCAGGGCCGCAAGGTGCTGACCTGGTGGCAGGGCAGCACGGTGGCCGGGCACGGATCCGGTGTCGGGATCATCGCGGACGAGAACTTCGACGTGCTCGCGACCGTGGACCCGGGCGGGGCCGGGGCGGATGTGCACGAATTCCGGCTCACCCCGGACGGTCACGCGCTGTTGACCTCGTATCCGCAGGTGGACGCCGATCTCACCGCCATCGGCGGCCCGGCGGACGGCAAGATGTTCGACACCGTCGCCCTCGTCATCGATGTCGCCACCGGCAAGCAGTTGTTCCGCTGGAGCGCGGCCGAGCATGTGCCGTTGAGCGAGTCGGAGACCGGCGGCAAACTCAACGGCGACGTCTACGACCCGTACCACATGAACTCGATCAGCCTGGATCCGTCCGGGAATCTGGTTGTCTCGCTACGCAATACCGCCGCCGTCTACGACATCGATCCGAACACCGGCGACATTCGCTGGCAGCTCGGCGGCAAGCATCCGACCCTGATCGCCGACCCGGACGTGCAATTCGCCTTCCAGCACGACGCCGAATTCACCGACCCCACCACCCTGCGCCTGTTCAACAACAACTCCAGCGGCGTGGAGTCGCGCGGCAAGTCGAGCGTGGAGTGGATCCACCTCGACCCGGTCGCCAAGACCGCCACCCTGGTCCGCAACCAGCAGCACCCCGACGGCCTGATCACCCCCGCCATGGGCAATGCCGAAACCCTCCCCAACGGCAACACCCTGGTCGGCTGGGGCATGACCCCGCGCATCTCCGAATTCACGCCCTCCGGCGACCTCGTCTACGACGCCACCCTCCCCTTCGGCACCTACCGCGCCTACCTGGACACCTTCCCCGGCTGATCGCCCTCCGGTGGAGGAAATGTGGAGGTCCCGGGGTAATGGTGTGGGTGGCGTTCGACGCGCAAGCGCGTCGGGCAGGATGGTGGGCGTGATCGGTACCCGGAAGTCCTCGTCTGAGCAGCAGCGTGTTGTGCGGCCGCCGTCGCCGCATCCGTCGGGGGCGAAGCCGCCCGCCATTCCGGCGGAGTTCGTGCCCAAGCACGTGGCGCTGGTGATGGACGGCAACGGGCGCTGGGCGCAGGAGCGTGGACTGCCGCGCACCGCGGGCCATGAGCGCGGCGAGGCCGTGCTCATGGACACCGTCGAGGGCTGCATCGAGATGGGCGTGAAGTGGCTGTCGGCCTACGCCTTCTCCACCGAGAACTGGAAGCGCAGCCCCGACGAGGTGCGCTTCCTGATGGGCTTCAACCGCGATGTGATCCGCCGCCGCCGCGACGAGATGCACGAGATGGGCGTGCGGGTGCGCTGGGCCGGGCGGCGACCGCGCCTGTGGCGCAGCGTGATCAAGGAATTGGAAGTCGCCGAGGAACTGACGCAGGACAATACGGTGATGACTCTCACCATGTGCGTCAACTACGGCGGCCGCGCCGAGATCGCCGACGCCGCACGGGAAATCGCGCGCCTGGTGGCTGCCGGGGAGCTGGACCCGGAGAAGGTCACCGAGGCGACCGTCGCCCGCTACCTGGACGAACCCGATATGCCGGATGTGGACCTGTTCCTGCGGCCCTCCGGCGAGCTGCGCAGCTCCAACTTCCTGATCTGGCAGTCCGCGTATGCCGAATTCGTCTACCAGCACACGCTTTTCCCCGATTTCGATCGCCGCAATCTCTGGGACGCCTGCCTGGAGTACGCCAAGCGTGACCGCCGTTTCGGAGGTGTGAAGTGACCGATCAGCCCACTCCGGCCGAGGAACTGCAGGAGCGTGCCCGGGCCGTGCTGCTGCGCTACGGCGTGGCGGCGGTGGCCGAGGAGAACGGCGGCCTCGGTTTCGAATACGAGGGCGCGCTGTGCTCGCTGCGCGGCGTGAACCTGTCGCCGGGCCTCGACGTGCTGGCGCTCATGTGCATCCTGGCCTGGGATCGCCCGCTGAAACCGCAGTTGCACAAGCGCGTTGCCGAACGCAATGCCGCGCTGCAGTTCGGCACCCTCACCCTGGTGTCGCGGGAGAAGCAGGCCGACATCATCCTGCGCTACACCTTCCCGGCCGCCGGTCTGGAGGACGAGCCGCTGGCCACCATCATCCTGCTGGCCCTCTCCGGCGCGGGCCGCGCCCGCCAGGGCCTGCTGCTGCCCTAGCCGAGCGCCCGCGAATCGCGTTCAGGCGTGGGTTGATTCGGCGGCCGCGGCCGCTCGCCGGTAGTCGGGGAGGACCGCGCTGATGCCGCGGGCGAAGGTTTCCGGGTCGGCGTCACCGAGGATGAGGTGCTGCAGGATGAAGCCGGGCAGCAGGCCCAGGAAGATCTTGCCGATGGCGTCGGTGTCGGCGTCCGGGGGAAGCCAGCCGACGTCGCGCATGCGGTTGGCGTAATCGACCCAGAGGCGACGGATGCCGAGGATGTTGGTGCGCACGTAGTCGGCGATATTGGCGTCGGTGAGCGCCAGCGCCCAGGCCTGCGGAATGATGCGGACCGGGCCGCCGGGCCCGCTCAGCCGCATGATGGCCGCGCTCATGATCCGGACCAGATCCGGGGGAGTGGGCAGCGGATCGCTGTAGACGGCCTCACTGAGGGCGGCGCGCAGATCGACGGTGGCTTCGGTGGTCAGTGCCTCGATGATGTCGTTCTTGGATTTGAAGTACCGGTACACCGCTCCCGCGGAGAGCCCGGATTCGGCGAAGACGTCCTGCATGGTGGTGGCGTGTAGGCCTTTGCGGGCGAAGCAGGTCTGCGCGGCGTCGAGGATCTGCTGCCTGCGGCGTTCCAGGTGCTCCTCGCTGACTCTGGGCATGCGCCCAAAGTAAAACGAATATCCGTTCTTGACAAGCTGACAGCCTGATGTCAGCCTTGTCCCAACCAAATAGAACGAACATCCGCTTTCTTGGAGTCGACATGAGCACGGCACACCGCCCCTCCGATCTCCCCCGTCCCACCCCCCCCCCAACCAGCGCGAACCCCGCGCAGCCCGGCGCGAATCCCGCCGACTCGCTCGTCGGCTCCGCTCCGGCGCTCGCAGATTCCGTTCGGCCGCCGAGGAGTTCGCTCGGCGCGGGGCCGGAAGCTGATCGTCGCCCCACTGGTGCGCGGCCGCGAGTGTGGGGGCTGGTACGTCGGGCCGTCGCGTTGGGATTGGCGGCGGCTGCTGTTCAGGCGCTGATGCTCATCGCGTTCGCCTGGCCCGCGGCTCGGATCGCGCCACGGGATCTGCCTATCGCGCTGGTCGGTCCGCAGGCCGGCGCGATTGCGCAGCAGCTCGATTCCCGCGAGCCGGGAGGATTCGATTTCCGGACCGTCGCCGACGAGTCCGCGGCCCGGCAAGCCATTGCCGATCGCGATGTCTACGGGGCGGTGCTGACCGATGGGCAGCCTCGCGTGCTGGTCGCTTCGGCCGCCGCTCCGATTGTGGCTCAGCAGCTTTCGGGTCTCGCGCAGCAGTTGAACGGGGCGCAGGCCGCGCCGGTGCAGGATGTGGTGGCCGCCGATCCGCACGATCCGCGCGGAACCGGTTTCGGCGCAATGGTTCTCCCGCTGGTCATGTCGGGGCTGGCCGGGGGAGTGTTGCTGAGTCTGCTGGTCTCTTCGGTCACCGCCCGCGCCGCGGGGCTGGCCGTCTTCGCCATTGCCGGTGGGCTGCTGAGCATGTCGATCGTGCAGGGCTGGCTGCATCTGCTGCCCGGCGCCTATCTGACCATGGCCTCGATCAGTGCGCTGGTGTCCTTCGCGGTCGCCGGGACGGTGGCCGGTCTGGCGGCCGCCATCGGCCGGGCGGGGATCGGGGTCGCCGCGCTCGCCATGCTGTTGATCGGAAACCCGTTCTCCGGAGCCACTTCCGCGCCGGAACTGCTTCCGAAGCCTTGGGGTGAGATCGGGCAGTTGCTGCCGCCGGGTGCCGCCGCGACGTTGCTGCGCTCGGTCGCGTTCTTCGGCAGCGCTTCCATCGTGGGTCCGCTGGCGGTCCTGTTGTGCTGGGCCGCAGCCGCTCTCGCTCTGCTCGGTATCGGGATGTTGCGGGGCTCGCGGTCGACGACGGTCGTGGCTGCCGCCGAACCGGTTCCGGCCGTGTGATCGGCCGGGCTGTGAAATAGGGCGCGCCCCTGCGTACTACGCAGGGGCGCGCTCGTCTGCTCTCAGCTCTTGGTGCTGCACGCCTGGCAGGTGCCGAAGATCTCCATGGTGTGGCTGATATCGGTGAACCCGTGCTCGGCGGCGATGGAATCGGCCCACGCCTCCACGGTCGGCCCCTCGACCTCGACGGTGCGGCCGCAGTGGCGGCAGACCAGGTGATGGTGGTGCCCGCTCGAGCACTGCCGGTACACCGATTCGCCGGTGTCGGTGCGCAGCACGTCGACCATGCCCGCGTCGGCCAGGGATTGCAGGGTCCGGTAGACCGTGGTCAGCCCGATGCCCTCACCGCGCTTGCGGAGTTCGTCGTGCAGCTCCTGCGCGGAGCGGAATTCGTCGATGTCGGCGAGCAGAGCGGCGATCGCGCTGCGCTGGCGGGTGCTGCGGACCCCGACGGTCTTCTCGGTCGTTCCCACGGCTCACCCTTCCTCGGCGTGCGCGACGGCGTCGATGACGATGTGCGCGAGATGTTCGTCGACGAGCTCGTAGATGACCTCGCGCCCGGTGCGCTCACCGCGCACCACGCCCGCGGACTTGAGGATCCGCAGGTGCTGACTGATCAACGGCTGGGTCACCCCGAGCGTGTCGACCAGTTCGTGCACACAGCGCGGTGATTCGCGCAGCTGCAGCACGATGGCGATGCGAACCGGGGCCGCGAGCGCGCGTAGTAGTTCTCCGGCGGAGTCCAGAATGGTGCGCGAGGGCACGGCCGGCGGCTGTGGTGACCGGTACGGGTACGGGTCGTGGGGGATCGCGGCCGGAGCCTCGGTCGCGACGTGCGAGCGCCGCAGGGGCGCGCCGCTGTCCGTGGTCATCGAACCAACTCCTTATTGGAAACCGATGCCATTCTTATATGCACGGGTGCGCATGTCAAACACGGAGTCGGCGCGTCGCCGTATCGATCGCCGGATTTCAGCAGTTGCTGCTCTGCGGTATCGGGACCGTGGGGTCGAAATAGTAGTCGGGTCGATGCGGATCCGGGCCGGTAGCGGCCAATGTCGGATTGCTGTAGTTCGGCGCGAGAAAGCCCTGGTCGTAGAGCGAGCAGTTGACCGAATACGCGAAGCCCTTGATCTCGCCGAACCACATGCCCTGCGAGGCGTCGTCGTAGTTCGAGTCCTGGACCCAGTCGTATTCCACCTGTTCGCGCACGACGGCGACGATGTCCAGGGCCGTGTAGTTGCGGCCGGGCGGCGCGGAGAAGGCGTAGGCGATCAGGTAGTCGGTGTGAATCGCCAACTCGCCCTTGTCGTTCTGCGCCGCCGTCATGCTGCCCTCGACCCGGGGCGAGACCGGCAGCAGCGGATAGCCGTGCGCCAGTTTCGAACTCAGCCACCAGTTGTGCGCCTCGTTGCCGGGCGTGAGCGCCTTGCCGCGCAGCTCCGCGACCTCCCCCTGCGCCAACAGGGCCAGCACCGGTTCGGCGTCATGGGTTTCCAGCACGTGCGCGTCGAGCCGGGCTGCCACGATCAGCTGTTTGACCCGATCCATGGCCGCGGCCACGGTATCGGCGGAGAATCGGCCGACCGGGGTGGCGGCGGGCGGCTGGATGCCGGCCGCCCCCTCCTGCCAGACGGCCGAGGGTGTGTTGTCGAAGGGATGCTTCGGGTCGACGTGCGCGACCTCGTTCACCGTCGGGCTCACGCTTGACCCGGATCCGTCCGCCGAGGTGTCGAAGCGAGAGAGCAGATAGCCGCCGCCGAACAGCAGCCCGAGCACTCCGCCCACCCACAGCACTCCCGCGATCCACGGTCTGAGCCGGTGTGCGCGGCGGGCGCGGCGTTCGGCCCGGCGCGCCCAGTCGTCGTCGAACTGCCCTGGGAAATCCCTCATCGCACCGACCCCCGTCGTGCCGCGGTATCGCAGCGGCACCGATCGGTCGGCGTACCGACCGGTGCCGCCTTTCCTACTATTCCGCAGGCGTGCGCGCGACGGCATCCCCCAGCTTGTAGGGGCACTGGGTGCAAAGTCGATTGCCCCGGACCGATAGGCTGGTGTGAATCCTTGCAATCTTCCGGACACGGATGGAGAACTGTTCAAGTGGCACCCAAATCGAAGGTGGACACCGTCGCCAATCTCGCCAAGCGTCGGGGTCTCGTGTACCCGAGCGGTGAGATCTACGGCGGAACGAAGTCGGCCTGGGATTACGGTCCGCTGGGCGTCGAGCTCAAGGAGAACATCAAGCGGCAGTGGTGGCGGTCCATGGTGACCAGCCGCGACGACGTGGTCGGTCTCGACTCGTCGATCATCCTGCCGCGTCAGGTGTGGGTCGCCTCGGGTCACGTCGCGGTGTTCAACGACCCGCTGGTGGAATGCCTCAACTGCCACAAGCGGCACCGGCAGGACCACCTGCAGGAGGCGTACGCCGAGAAGAACAAGATCGACGATCCGGACTCGGTGCCGATGGACAAGATCGTCTGCCCGGACTGCGGCACGGTCGGCCAGTGGACCGAGCCCAAGGACTTCAACATGATGCTGAAGACCTACCTGGGCCCGGTCGAGTCCGAAGAGGGCATGCACTACCTGCGCCCGGAGACCGCGCAGGGCATCTTCGTGAACTACGACAATGTCGCCACCACCGCGCGCAAGAAGCCGCCGTTCGGCATCGCGCAGATCGGCAAGTCGTTCCGCAACGAGATCACGCCGGGCAACTTCATCTTCCGCACCCGCGAGTTCGAGCAGATGGAGATGGAGTTCTTCGTCAAGCCGGGCGAGGACGAGCAGTG
>NZ_JBSGBY010000446.1:0-7120 GCF_053601505.1 Nocardia sp. NPDC004722 | reverse complement strand
GGCACGGCAGAATGGGGAGGTTCACCCACGTCAATGCCGCCGAGGAGGTGCCCGCATGCCCGCTCACGACCGGGCCTCCGCGTCCCCTCGCGGGCCAGAGTCCACGCCGCCTCGCGACCCGGAGTCTCTGCCGCTTCGCGGGCGAGAGTCCTTGCCGCCTGGCGCTCCGGATTCCCTGCCGCTTCCCGGGTCGGAGCCACTGCTGCCTGGCGGTCAGGGGCACACGCTGCCTCACGACCAGGCGCCCGTCCCGGCTCCGCCCGTGTCGCGCGGGCCCCGAGAGGACGCCCGGCTGCTCGCGACCATCGTGCATAGTGCCTTCTACGTGCTGCTGGCCGCCTCGCTGTTGCGGTATTTGCTTCGCCATCACGACAATCCGAACATGCCGTGGGTGATCGCGCTCTCGGTCGGGCTGGCTGTGCTCTATGTGGTGAGTGAGTTGCGCGCCTCGCGGAGGGTCCTCTGGTTCGCGCTGCTGGTGACCGTGTGGTCGGTATTGGTGGTGCTGGCACCGAGTTTCGCGTGGTGCGCGGTACCGCTGCTCTACACCGGGCTGCGGATCCTGCCGCTGCGACTCGCGCTCGGTCTCGTGGCCGGACTGACCGGATTGGTCGTCTACGCCCAGCTGCGCCTCGCGGGCTGGGCCGACCCGAATCTGCTGCTCGCCGCGCCCGCCGTCGCCGCTCTCAGCACCGCCCTGTTCGTCGGCCTGCGTCGCCAGACCGAACGGCAGGCCGCCCTCATCACTGACCTGCGCGCCACTCGCCACGAACTGGCCGCCACCGAACGCCGCGCGGGCACCCTCGCCGAACGCCAGCGCCTCGCCATGGAAATCCACGACACCCTCGCCCAGGGGCTGTCGAGCCAGAGCATGCTGTTGCAGGCCGCCGACCGGATCTGGGACACCGATCCGACCCGGGCGCGCGAGCACGTGCGCGGCGCGGCGGCTGTGGCGGAACACAATCTGGCCGAGGCCCGCCGCTTCGTGCACGACTTAACCCCCACCGACCTCGCCGCGGGCGGCTCGCTGCTCTCCGCGCTCGAGACCATGGCCGCACGCGAGAGCGGCGAAACCCTCACCGTGCGAATCCATGTCGAGGGAACACCGGCCGGGCTACCGGACGGCGTCGAAGCCGCCCTGTTGCGAATCGCACAGGGCGCCTTGGCCAATGCCCGCGAACACGCCGACGCGGCCAGCGTCACACTCACCCTCACCGACCTCGGCGATCGCGTCGTCCTCGACATCGCCGACAACGGAACAGGTTTCGACCCCGACGCCCTCCCCGATCCCGCCGACCGCGGTCACGGTCTGCCCGCCATGCGCGCCCGCCTGCACCAACTCGGCGGCACCCTCACCGTCGAATCGGTTCCCGGCGACGGCACCGTCGTCTCCGCCGAAGTCCCCCTGGACCGACCATGACCACCACGAGTTCTCTGGAGCGCCCGTGACGGATTCGAATTCCCCTGTCCGGCTGGTCCTTTGCGACGACCACGCGGTGGTCCGCGCGGGCCTGCGGGCGCTGCTCGACAGCGCCCCCGGCATCGAGGTGATCGGCGAAGCGGGCAGTGGCCCCGAAGCCATCGCCCTCACCGCCCACCTCCACCCCGACGTCGTCCTCATGGACCTCCAACTCGGCGGCGACATGGACGGCATCGAAGCCACCCGCCGCCTCACTGCCGCCCAGTCACCCCCGCGCGTCCTGGTCCTCACCACCTACGACACGGACGCCGACATCACCCGAGCCATCGCCGCCGGAGCAACGGGCTACCTCCTCAAAGCCGAACGCCCCGAAGAACTCTTCGCCGCCATCCAAGCCGCCGCCCAAGGCCGCCCCACCCTCTCCCCACCCATCGCCGACCGAGTCCTCCACCACCTCCGAAACCCCCAACCCACCCTCACCTCCCGAGAACTCGACATCCTCGCCCAACTCTCCCAAGGCCTCGGCAACCGAGAAATCGCCAAAGCCCTCCACATCAGCGAAGCCACCGTCAAAACCCACCTCGGCCGCATCTACGACAAACTCGGCGTCGAAACCCGAGCCGCCGCAGTCTCCGTCGCCAACGACCGCCGCCTCCTGGGCTGACGAGGATCCGGTCATGCCGTTTGAAACGGCTGAGGTTGTCGGTCAGTACAGCTGGATAGTCTCCGACTGTAGGGAGGAATGGGAGTCGCGACGAATGAACACGTCGGTGACGGCCGCCTTGGTGGCGTAGGTCCACGACCTTCGCGTTTCAACGGTCTCCGCCCTGCCGCGCCAATTGCTCTACCGCGATGACCATTTGGGAGAGGAATTCCTCTGGCAACTCGCGCCACGTCCACGCGCTGCCGAGGCTCGGCGGAAGCCGGTGAGCGGCCTCTGCGACGAGGCCGTATCCGTAATTTTCGGGGTACTCGCCCGGCAACCCGAGCCCGACTGCCAGCCAGGGCATAAGCTCTGGAAGATCCAGATAGTCCCACCATGGCGCGTCATCCCAGCCGCGCCTGCGTTGGACCACCACCTCGAAATGCCATGCTTTCGAACACAATCGGCGGACCGCCTGCGTGACACGATCATCGGCGTCGGCGAGCTCGACATCGATCGCCGCATGCGCTTCACCGATGTAGTTGAAGACCAGACCGAAGAAATTGCTGGCACTCGACAACGCTTCACACGCCGTCGGCCTCTGCTGTTCCAGCGAGAACGAGTCGCGGACCCGAGCCGCGCTCACCGGTTCGGCGATCCTCGGACCCCACAGTCCGTAGCGACCTCCGAGCGGCCACTCCGAGCTCTCGTCGTAGCCCGCGATCTCGAGGATCGGCGCCAGCGCCGCGTCACGCCACTCGAACGAGGCTTCGCGGGCAAGCGCGCGGATTACCGCGTATTGATCGTCGGTGATCGGCGCATCGAGCTGTTCGACGGTGAGCGGCCCGAATTCCTGACACCATCCGCGCAGTACCGCCTGCCGAAGCCGCTCACCCGCCCGCCGTGCGGCCAACGGTTCACGCGCGGCGACCACGACCCGGTACGTCTCGTCCCACAGATTCCGTTTTCCCACAAGATCATTGTCTACAAACCGTAACGAGCCAGCCTCAGAAGGTCGGGAGCACTCACTGCGGAATTTTGTCCGCTTCTCCTCGCTGAGTACTCCCTACCCTTGTTGCCGGTTGCCCTGAACTCGCCATCACGGGCTGGTGACCCCAGGCTCATCAGGTGGATCCGGGGCATGCGGCCGGACCGGACGCCTTTCAAGGCGGCGTTCACGGCTGACGACGAGGTGGCGGTTGAGGTTCCGCCGTGGTCAATCTGCGACCGATGCCCGGCTGGTTCGAACACGCGTGGCGCGAACCGTTTTGGTCAGAGAGTGGTGTTGGCGATGGTCGACGGGACAAGGATCTCGAAGGGTTCTTCGCCTGCCGCGGCTATCGGGGTTCCGCAGGTGTAGCCCGTCAGTTCCGCCGCCAATCGAAGGATCGGATTGAACCAATCGACTTCGTCGAAGTCGTCCTCCCACTCGTCGGAGTCTTCGGTCCAGCCCTTCGACTCGACGTATTCCAGATAGTCGTCGAAGGCCATCCTCGTACGAATATCGGTCGTGTCGTATCCCGAGATCCGAGGCATGAAGCTGCTGTTCGGTGACGCGATTCCCCAGACCTTGCGCGCGTTGCGCCATACCGACACCTCGTCGTACCCGACTCCGTCGATCTCTGCCGCGGCGACGATTTCCCGACCGAGCGACACCGATCCCAGATCCCAAGTATCTTCCAGCATTTCGAGGGATCGGTCTTCGACCACAAGGTAGGAGTTGCCGGGTCGCACAGCACCGGCCAGCGGCTGCCTCGGCCAAGCCGAGTGGACCCCGCTGCGCCGCACGCCCAAAGCAGCGCACGCTTCCTCCGGCGCGGTCTCCGTCGCCAACGACCGCCGCCTCCTGAACTGACGAAGATCCTCATTGCCGCGCAGTTCCCCAACATGTCGCGTCGCCGAGTGGCACATCCTGGAGGGGATATGTCCGACTTTGCCTCCAGGATGTGCCACTCGGCGTTCGGTAGGACGGTGTGTTCGGGTCGACGTCGGGAGCGGGCGCGTCAGATTAAAGCCATTCGGGCACAGCGAGTTTGGGGTCGATCGATTGGCTGCTTCGAACTGCGCGGCTCGCGGCAAGAGGGGATGTTTGTGAGTAACGATCAGCGTGTGCTGCGGTGGATGCGTTCGATGTCTGCGGCGAGGTCCGCCGACCGGATCCCAGCTTGCCGCTGTAGTTTTCGGATCACGATATCGCCCAAGGGGGTGTCGGGTCGCTTCCGCCAGCCTCGCTTGGCCCATGTCGATCTCGTTCCGTTAACCGTGGCTTCCGCTCTGTCGGAAGCCTCCGGTTCGATCGCGCCGATCGTGGTTGCCATGATCTGGCGTTCGCGCCGTCGGTCGGCTCGGTTCGGCAAACGTTTGTTCAGGCGAATGGCTTTCCTCGAGCTCTTGTCGTTCTCGCCGTAGTCGTTGCGGCGGTCCTTCATGTAGCTGAGAATCTTCTTCTCCTGCGGACTTTTCTGCACCACGACCGTCATCCTCCTGTTCTAGTGAACAGGACAGGCTACGTGTCGATTCGCCTTGTTCGCCACGGAGTTTCGGGCTCCGGTTCGGTCAGTGCGTCTCGCGGGAATTGAGTGTGTTTGCCGCTGGTTGCGATCTGTCAGGATCGGACCCCGGTGGCGCGCTTGATGATCGCGTCGAAGGCGCGGTCGGGCAGCAGCCATTTCACGAAGATCAACGGGCGGGCTCCGAACCCGACGGTGTAGCGGGTCTTGGGGCGGCGCGCGGTGACGGCCTTGCCGATCGCGTCGGCGATCACCTGGGGCGGGGAGTTGCGGCGGGCGTTGGCTTCCGAGCTCAGCGAGGTGGCCACGGCCTGGGCTTGGGGGGCGTAGGCGGTGTCCCCGGAGACCTTGCGCAGGTGATCTGCCGCGATGCCGCCCCATTCGGTGGCGATGCCGCCGGGTTCGATCACCACGACATCGACCCCGAAGGGCTGGGCTTCCAGGCGCAGGCAGTCGCTGAGTCCTTCGAGGGCGAATTTGGTGCCGTGGTACCAGCCGCCGAGCGGGGTGTAGATCTTGCCGCCCATGGAGGTGATGTTCACGATCGTGCCCGCATGCTGTTCGCGCATGTGCGGCAACACCAGTTGGGCCAGCCGCGCCGCGCCGAAGACGTTGACCTCGAACTGGTAGCGGGCCTCGTCGAGGGGCACGTCCTCGACCGCGCCGTAGGAGCCGTATCCGGCGTTGTTGACCAGCACATCGATGCGTCCGGTCTCGCTGATGATCCGGGTGATGCCCGCGGTCATCGACGCATCGTCGGTGACGTCCATGGCCAGCGGCCGGATGCCGTGGTCGGTGAGTTTCTGCAGGCGGTCGATGCGGCGGGCCGCGCCGTAGACGGTGTAGCCCAGGTCGGCCAATTTGCGGGCGGTGGCCTCGCCGATGCCGGAGGAGGCTCCGGTGACGAGGGCGGTCTTGGTGGTCATATCGCCTCCCAGCGGTAAGATGAACTGCGGTTCACGTTCTATGATGAACCGTAGTTCATGTTATTGGCAAGTACCGATCGACCACTGTGAGAGACATTTCATGACCCAGGCCCGAGCACCGCGCGCCGACGCGGTCCGCAACCGCACCAAGATCCTGTCCGCTGCCCGCGAGCAGATCACCGCCCATGGCCCCGAGGTGGGGATGGATCAGATCGCGGGGGCGGCCGGGGTCGCCGTCGGCACGCTGTATCGACATTTCCCGACCAAGACCGATCTGGTCGCGGCCGTGGTCATCGATCACGTCACCAGGATCGCCGACGACGCCGAAGCCGCTTGTGCGCGTGTGGAATCCGGGGCGCGCGCCTGGGACGAGATTGCCGGGTTCCTGGCCGATGTCGTCGAGCTGACCGCCACCAACCACGCCGCCAAAGCCGCCGCACAAGCTCTCGGCGCGGACCCCGCCGCGAAGGCCGACGAAGATCGCGCCACCGCCGCGCTGGCCGTGCTCATCCAGGCCGGACAAGCGGCGGGAGACATCCACCCCGACGTGACCGTCGGCGACCTCTACCTGCTGTTCTCCGCCGCCCCCACAGACCAACCGCACTCCGCCCGCACCCGATGGCTCACCCTCGTGCTGCCCGGCCTGACGACCCGCGCCAGAACTGACGAACCCTGACCCGCCCGGACCGCTTGGGACATAACAAACTTGGCGGAGCGGCGCGTTCGCTCGGTGAAGATGCGCTCAGCCGTCCTTGCGGGGGATGACGATCACCACGATCAGGGTGATGATGCTGAAGAACAGTCCGAGTACGCCCCAGCCCAGTGGGTTCCGGCCCTTGGCCGCGGCGATGCCGGCGCAGATGAAGGCCGCCAGGATGCTGCCGATCGCGACGAAGATGCCCTTGATCCCGCGGAGAATGAAACCGGCGGCCTCCGGCTGGGTTTGCATCGCCAGAAGCAGTGAGTGCATCTCGAATCCTTCCTCCTGTTGATCCGGTCGTGGTTATCGTCCGACCGGCTGTTCGAAGGCGCTATACCCGAAGTCAAGACCCCGAAACAGACACAGTGACCGAGGTTTCTCGAAAATCCGCGAGAACGATGGTTCATCAGCGAAGGGCCACACCCCCGGCGTGGATTCGCTGTTCTCCGTAATTCTGGTCAGTGATCAGTGCAAAAGCAGCGGTGAAGACGATCGTCACGGCGATGGTCGCGAATAGGAGCCGGAGTGCTCGGCCGCGAGCGTCCCTCGCGTCGGCGCGGCGCAAGATCGCAGTGTGCACTCCGAACAGGGTGAGTGCGAAGACTATCGACTCGACGAGCCCCCAGAACGCGCTTCGGGGCGCAATGAATTGGTAGAAGTAGTGGGCAATCGCTCCGCCGCTGCGGTGATCCCCACCCGAGAGCCATTGGATCGTTTTGATCGACACAATCGGCGTCCAAGCCGCCACCACAGGCCACATCCCGGCTGCGGCAACGGTGACGAGTGTGCCGCCGATCGCCATCACTCGAATGGTGGACGACTGCCGGGCGAGGAGTAGCGCAGCGATCGGAGTGCCGACGATCAGTGCCGCCGCCAGTCCCAGGGTGAGCGGGATGATGGTTGTGAAGTTCCAGGGTGCGG
>NZ_JBSGBY010000445.1:0-7123 GCF_053601505.1 Nocardia sp. NPDC004722 | reverse complement strand
CGAGTAGTCAGCCGAGGTACGGCACAGGCTGGTCGGAGTATCCGTGTTCGATCCGGAGCTCCATTGTCGGGTGGATATCGAAGTTATGCAGGTCGCCTCAACCAGGGCCGCGCGCACTGGCCGCTGGGCACCTTGCAGCTGGAAGCCATTGCGGCGGTGAGTGAACCGGCCGCCGTCGCCGAGGCGCGGGACAAGGCCGAGCGGATCGCGGCCGATCGGGCCGCCATGATTCCCCGGCTGGCGGCTCTCGGCATCGAGGTGCACGAGCCCGCGCACGGGCCGTTCCTGCTGATCCGGGTGCCGGATGCGGAATTGTTGCGAAAGCGGCTCGCGGACAAGGGGATCGCGGTGCGCCGCGGTGATACGTTCCCGGGGCTGGAGACGGGATTCCTGCGGGTGGCGGTGCGACCCGCGGCCGAGGTGGATCGGCTGGTCGCGGCGATACGCGACGTCGGTTTGTGAGCCCGGACGTGCCCGTCCGAGGACGTGAGTTGGTGAGCGAGAAGGAGGTTCGGTTGTGGTGACGACGGTGCTGGCGGATCTCATGGCGGCGCTGGACGCGGCGTACCCGCCCCGGCTGGCCGAATCCTGGGATTCGGTGGGACTGGTGGCCGGTGACCCGGACGAGCCGCTGTCGCGGGTGTTGTTCGCGGTCGACGCGACCGCGGCCGTGGTCGCCGAGGCCGTCGACTGGGGTGCGCAGGCGCTGGTCGTGCATCACCCGCTGCTGTTGCGCGGTGTGGACACCGTGGCGGCGAGCACGCCGAAGGGCGCGCTGCTGCATCGGCTCATCCGTTCCGGCTGTGCCCTGTTCACCGCGCACACCAATGCCGACTCCGCCGATCCCGGCGTCTCGGACGCGCTGGCGCACGCGATCGGGCTGACCGTCACCGGGCCGCTGGACCCGAAACCGCAGACCGCGCTGGACAAATGGACGGTGACGGTGCCGATCACGCACTCCGGTGCGGTGCTCGACGCGTTGTTCGCCGCGGGGGCCGGGTCGGGCCCGAAGTACGCCGATGCCGCCTGGACAGCCACCGGCACCTCCCAGTTCCGGCCGCTGGCGGGAGCCAATCCGGCGCTGGGCGCGGTCGGTGAACTGCACGAGGTCACCGAGGATCGGCTCGAGGTGGTGGCCGCGCCGTCGCGTCGCGCGGCCGTGCTGGCGGCCCTGCGTGCCGCGCATCCGTACGAGGAGCCCGCCTATCACGTGACCGAGCGGGCCGGGCTGCCGTCGAGCCTGGGTATCGGGCGGGTCGGCGAGCTCGCGGTCCCGGAAACGTTGCGCGAGTTCACCGCCCGGGTGCGCGCGGGGCTGCCGACGACCACGTGGGGTGTGCGGGCCGCGGGCGACCCGGACCGTATCATCCGGACGGTCGCGGTGTGCGGCGGTGCGGGAGATTCCTTCCTGGGCAAGGTGTCCCGCCTCGGCGTCGACGCCTACGTCACCTCCGACCTGCGGCATCATCCCGCCGACGAGCATCTGCGCGCGGGTGGTCCGGCGCTGATCGACGCCGCCCACTGGGCCACCGAGCTCCCGTGGTGCGCGCAGGCCGAAGCTGTGGTGCACGCCGCACTGCCGGCGGTCGAGACCCGCGTCTCGTCGATCCGCACCGACCCCTGGACGCTCGGATCCGCCGCCGACCACTGACCGCCGCGAGCGAATGTCCAGCTTGACGCCGGGTTGGCAAAAGGGTCCCGCCGGGACAGGTACGGTGGGAGTCTTGAGTGCTTCCGGGCTCCAGGCCTCGCCCCAGGAGTCCTTCGGGGTTTCAGGGGCTTGCCCCTGAGAGTCTCGAGAGTTGAACCGTCCATAGCGTCCAGGAGACCCTTCGCGTTGAATGCCGAACCATCGATCCAGGCCAAGCTGCTCGACCTCGCCGCCGTCGACGCCGAGCTGACGCGGATCGGGCATCGCCGCAAGGTGCTGCCCGAGCAGCAGGAGGTGGCGCGGCTCGAGGGCGAGCGCACCACCCGCAAGGACGCGGCGGTGAAGGTCGAGATCCAGATGGACGACCTGGACCGCGACATCCGCAAGCTCGAGGGCGAGATCGAGGCGGTCCGCAAGCGTGAGGAACGCGACCGCGGCATGCTGACCGCCGGTTCGGTCGGGGCCAAGCAGCTCTCGGAACTGCAGCACGAGCTGGGCAGTCTGGAACGCCGCCGCAAGGTCCTCGAAGACGACCTGCTCGAGGTGATGGAGCGGCGCGAAGCCGCCGCCGACAACCACTCCCACGCCGGGGCCAACCTGGATCAGGCCGAGGCCGACCTGGTGGACGCCGAACGCCGCCGCGACGAGGCGCTCGCCGACCTGGCCGTCGCCGAGCAGCGCTGCGAATCCGACCGCCTCGCCCTGGCCCGCGCCTTCCCCGCCGACCTGCTCGCCGCCTACGACAAGCAGCGCACCACCTACGGTGTGGGCGCGGCCCTGCTGCAGGCCCGCCGCTGCGGCGCCTGCCGCATCGAACTCGACCGCGGCGAGATCTCCCGCATCTCCCAGACCGCCCCCGACGTGGTCGTCCGCTGCCCCGAATGCAGCGCGATCCTGGTGCGCACCAAGCACTCCGGGCTGTAGTCCCGACCCCAATGATCAGGCCCGCTCCCCGATTCCGGGCGGTCCGGGCGCAGCTCCGGATCGGTACGGAAGGTGAGAAGCGTTGGTGGATATGGTGATCGTGGAGGCCGACGGCGGGTCGCGCGGGAATCCCGGGCCCGCCGGGTACGGCGCGGTGGTGTTCGACGCGGATCATGCGCGGGTGCTGGCCGAGCGGCGGGAGTTCCTGGGTGTCACCACCAACAATGTCGCCGAATATCGCGGGCTGATCGCGGGTTTGGAGGCGGCGGCCGAGCTGGGCGCGCGTGAGGTGGCCGTGCGGATGGACTCCAAGCTGGTGGTGGAGCAGATGTCCGGGCGCTGGCAGGTCAAGCACGAGAGCATGATTCCGCTGGCGGACCGGGCACGGCGGCTGGTCGCGGGCTTCGACCGGGTGAGCTTCACCTGGATTCCGCGCAAGGAGAACAAGCACGCGGACAAGCTCGCCAATGAGGCCATGGACGACGCGGGCACCGTGGGCGAGGTACGGACGGCGCTGGCTGAGGAAGCGTCGGCGAAGGCCGTGGAGGAGGCTCGCGTCGAGGTGGATTCCGTGTCGATCCCCTCGAGCGCCGAGGCGCTGGGGTCGGCGGTGGAGATCGCCCCCGCGTCGTCGGAAGCATCGGGCGTCGAAAGCCGTTCCGGGGTGGGGGAGATCGCCGCCGCGGTCGCCGGGGGCATCGTCGACGGCGCGGCCGCCGGGGCCGTGCAGTCGAGTACCTCGCCTTCGCCCGGGTGGACGGGAGCCGTCGGGCGGCCGACGCGGTTGTTGTTGCTACGCCACGGGCAGACGGAACTCTCTGTGCAGCGGCGGTATTCGGGCCGGGGGAATCCGCCGTTGACCGCGCTGGGGCGGGAGCAGGCGGGTAAGGCCGCCGAGATGCTCGCGGCCAAGGGCGGTATCGATGTCATCGTGTGCTCGCCGTTGGGGCGGGCGAAGGAGACGGCCGAGGCGGCGGGGCGGGCGTTCGGGCTGCCGGTGCGGGAGCTGCCGGGACTGATCGAGACGGATTTCGGTGCCTGGGAAGGGATGTCGTTCCAGGAGGCCCGCGACCACGATCCGGAACTGCACGCGTGCTGGCTCGGCGATCCGTCGGTGCCCGCGCCCGGGGGCGAGAGTTTCGATCAGGTGCGGGAGCGGGTGGAGGCCACCCGCCGCGACCTGGTGGCGCTGCACCCGGGCGCGAATGTGCTTGTGGTCAGCCATGTCACGCCGATCAAGACGTTGCTGCAGCTGGCGCTGGGCGTGGGCCCGTCGCTGCTGTACCGGCTGCACCTGGACCTGGCTTCGCTGTCGATCGCCGAGTTCTACCCGGACGGTGGCTCCTCGGTCCGGCTCGCCAACGACACCTCGTACCTCTGAGCGACAGGGGGTCGAAACCCCCTGTCTCCGAGCTCGGCTCAGGGGCGCAGGGTCGCCATCAGGAATTCGGTCTGGTCGTAGACGGCCTTCTCGAACCAGTCGTCGAAGTAGATGTCGAAGTGCCCGATCGGGTACCGCTTCACGGTGGCGTGCTTGGTGCGCTCGGCGGCCTTCAGGGTCGGCCCGGCGGGCGCCACCGAGTCGTTGTCGCAGATCGCGTACAGCACAGGCGCTTTGATGTCCTTGACGTGCCGGGTCGGATTGTCGAACAGCGTCGACAGGCCGACGCGGGCCGCCACCTTGGGCCGGTACTGCGTGCTCTCCTCGGCCAGCCGCCCGAATCCGGCGGGCACGTCGGCGGCGCTCATCAACGCGGCGGAGTGCTTCTTACCGGCCAGCCGGGCGGTGATGGGACGCCGGATGATCGGCCCCACAACCTGATCGGTGAGCGCGAGGGTGCCGGTGCGCAGCAGGCTGATCGGCCCCTTCGCCAGCGCCGAGGCCCGCCCGCTGGTGAACGGGCACTGCGCCACCACGGCCGCGATGTAGTGATCGTCGGGCGCCACGGCCAGCACGTGGCCGCCGCCGAACGAACTGCCCCACAGCGCGATTCGGGTGGCGTCGATACCCCGGATGGTGCGCGCGAACGCGATCGCGCTGTGCCAGTCCTCGCGCTGCTTGGCGATGTCGATCCGCTGCCGCGGCTCACCGCCGCTGGCCCCGAAATACCGATAGTCGAAGGCCAGACCCGCGATTCCCGCCGACGCGAAGCGTCGCGCATACCGGTCCAACCCCATTTCCCGGTCCGCCCCCAGCCCGTGACCCATGACCACCAGCGGGCGCGGTTTGGGCGGTCCATCGGGGAGATACAGCCATGCCGCGCACTGCTCGCCACCCGAAGGGAACCCCACCTCCACACGCTCCATAGGGGCCTACCGTACCCTGGTGGCCGCGGACGAGTCGGTCGGGCGGCCGCGGCGACGGGAACGGGCACGCTTGTGCCGCTGCCAGTCGCCGAGGAAAGTCCGGACTCCGGAGAGCAGGGCGGTTGCTAACGGCAACCCGGGGTGACCCGCGGGACAGTGCCACAGAGAAGAGACCGCCGGTGGGCCGCACTTCGCGAGAAGTGCACCGCCGGTAAGGGTGAAACGGTGCGGTAAGAGCGCACCAGCGCGCCGAGTGATCGGCGCGGCTAGGTAAACCCCGCCCGGAGCAAGGTCGAAGGTCGGACTCGCGAGAGTGCGACTGCGCAGGTGTCTGAGGGCTGCTCGCCCGAGCCTGCGGGTGGACCGCTCGAGGCACCCGGCAACGGTGTGTCCAGATGGATGGTCGCCACCAGGCGTCGCGACGCCTGGGACAGGATCCGGCTTACAGACCGACTCGTCCGCCTAGAAACTCTCGAGAGTTGCTCAACTCTCGAAACTCTCAGGGGCAAGCCCCTGAAACCCCGCAGCGGGTAGGGATGGCTCAGGGGCAAGCCCCTGAAACCCATGTTGCGGGTTTGTTATGTCTTCGCAGGCGCGATCTTCCGGTGCCATGATGGAAGGCACACCATCGGGTTTCCGGTGGCGCGGAAATACTTTCGCGGAGCGAACAATGGATGTTCTCTATCTGTTGATTGGGTGGCTTGCCGCCATCGTCGTCATTGCCGGAATCGTGCTCGGTTCGGGGGTTCGGGTGATCGCGCAGTACGAGCGGGGCGTGCTGATGCGGCTGGGGCGGGTGCGGGCGGTGAAGGAGCCGGGGATGCGGCTGCTCATTCCGGGGGTGGACAAGCTGCAGAAGGTGTCGATGCGGGTGGTCACGATGCCGGTGCCCGCGCAGGAGGGGATCACTCGCGACAATGTGACGGTCCGGGTGGACGCGGTCGTGTACTTCCGGGTGGTCGATCCGCTGCGGGCGATCATCGAGGTGCAGGACTATCTGTTCGCGGTGGCGCAGGTGGCGCAGACCTCGCTGCGGTCGATCATCGGCAAGAGCGAGCTGGATGATCTGCTGTCCAATCGTGAACAGCTCAACAAGGGCCTGGAATTGATGATCGACAGTCCCGCGCTGAACTGGGGCGTGCACATCGATCGCGTGGAGATCAAGGACGTGGCGCTGCCGGATGCGTTGAAGCGCTCCATGTCTCGCCAGGCCGAGGCCGAGCGCGAACGCCGCGCCCGCATCATCTCCGCCGAGGGCGAGCTCCAGGCCTCGACCAAACTGGCCGAGGCGGCCGCGAACATGTCCCAGGCTCCGGCCGCGCTGCAACTGCGCTTCCTCGAGACCGTGGTTCAGGTTGCGGCGGAGAAGAATTCGACCCTGGTGTTGCCGTTTCCCGTGGAGCTTCTCCGATTTCTGGAGCGTTCCACGCCGAAGGCCGAGGACGAGTCGGAACAAGAGCCGCAGCCCCGGCAGCAACAGCTCCCGGCCCCGCCGGTCGCCGGACCACAAGCCCTCGGCCCCGCCGAGCTGATGGCCCTGCTCGGCCGCCCCGGCGTCCAGGAGGCCCTCGCCGCACTGGAACACCCGGGGGCACAGGGAAAGACGAACGCGTCCGGTGCGCCGGGCGCGGGCAAGGAGTCGGCGTAGCGCGGGCACCGGGTCCGGGCGCGGCCGGCGGTATGAGGATGAGGAAGTAAGTCATGGCGGGTGTGATTCAGCCGGCGGCCATCGTGATCTTTTTCGGGATCGCGTACGGATTCAAGTTCTTCACGGCCAAGTTCCCGGGTGGACTGCGCGGTGAATAACGCGGCGGTTCGCCAGTAGGACCACCGCAAGCGGGAGGGCGGCGTGACCGACGCCGCTCTCCCGCTCGCGTGCGCAGACCCCTCGGTTGGATGAGAATTGCGGTGCGTCACCTTGCGTGTGTCGGCGTGGCTCGGCGTGTCGAGCGGGTTATCTGCTCCGAACTAGCACCGAACGTGATCGACGTCATAAAGTGTTGCGCGTTGGAAAGTTCCGTTGCGGTCCGCAACGGGCGAAGGGCTCAACAAACGTCGGAAAGCAGGTCTCGTCTAAATGCGAATTGCTCGCAAACTGGCAGTCGGCGCACTTCTTGCCGCTGCCGCTTCCGTTTCGGTTGTGCTGGGTTCCGGGTCCGCCTCCGCGGTCGCGGTGACCCCGCTGCCGGGTGGGGTGCAGGTGGATCTCACCCCCGCGGATACGCAGTGGGTTGCGCAGAA
>NZ_JBSGBY010000444.1:0-7163 GCF_053601505.1 Nocardia sp. NPDC004722 | reverse complement strand
CACGGTGCCGGGCGCGACGAGCTAAGTTCAACGGTGATGAATAAACCGGCGCGCGGCCGCCGCTTCGGCGCACCCGACACCCGGCAGGCCATCCTCGAGGTGGCCCGCCGCCGCTTCCTGGCCGAGGGCTACGTGCACGTGACCATGCGTTCCCTGGCCGCCGACGCGGGCGTGGACGCCGCCCTGATCAGCTACTTCTTCGGCTCCAAACGCGGTCTCTTCGCCGCCGCCATGACCCTGCCGGAGAACCCCGCCGACCTGCTGGCCGCCGCCCTCCCCGGCGACCCCGCCGGACTGGCCCGCCGCGTGCTGACCTCGCTGCTCACCACCTGGGACGACCCGATCCGCGGACAGGCGATCCGCGCGGTCCTGACGGCGTCGGTCCAGGACCCTGATCTGGCTCGCGTCATCCGCGAAATGATCGACCGCGAACTCGTCACCGTCCTGGCCGACCATCTCGGCGGCACCCGAGCTCGAGCCCGCGCGGGCCTGTTCGCCACCCAAGCCCTCGGGCTGCTGCACGCTCGCTACATCCTGCGCCTCGAACCGATCGCCTCCATGCCGCCCGATGAATTAATCCGCGCCTTCACCCCTGCCCTCACCGCCACCCTCTTCGGACTTCCGCGCACGCCGATGAGTTCGGAAGCCGAGGGGCGTCGTAGGAGGTAACCGCGCGGCCCGACACTACGAACCGGCAAGGAGCACACGATGCGAAAGATCACGGCTGGAATGTTCATGTCCCTCGACGGCGTCATCGCCGATCCGCAGGACTGGCACTTCCCGTACTTCAACGACGAGATGGGCGAGGGGGTTTCGGTGCTGGCCGCGGCGGCGGACACCATGCTGTTCGGGCGGGTGACCTATGACGGGTTCGCCGGGGCCTGGCCCGAGCGGGAGGCCGCGGGCGGGGAGGACGCGGGATTCGCGAAGGCGCTCGGCGATATGCGCAAGATCGTGTTCTCCCGGGGACAGGTCGACCTGTCGTGGCGCAATTCCGAACAGCCGCAAGGGGATCTGGTCGAGGCGGTCACCGCGTTGAAGGCAGAGCCGGGCGGCGAGATCACGCTGAGCGGCTCGACCTCCATCGTTCAGCAGCTGCTGGCCGCCGGGCTGATCGACGAACTGCATCTGTTCGTCCACCCGATCGTGCTGCGCAACGGCGCGATGCGGCTGTTCGACGAAGGCACTCCGATTCCGCTGCAACTGCTTTCGGCCACAACCTTCAAGACCGGTGTCCTGCACCTGGTCTACGGTCCCGCCGAAGCCCCCGCCCCGGCAGGCTACGACGAGGCGAAAACGCATATCTCCTAAACGAATTCGACACCGGTGAGGGCCGTGCTGGCGGTCCACAGTTTGGCGGCGATATCGCGGTCGGTCATGTGCGGGAGCGGATTCTCCTGCTGTGGCCGCCCGCGAAGTCCGAAAACCGCGGGGCCCCACAGTTGGCCGCCGACGACCTCGGGGTCCAGCACCGCGCGGACGATCACGCGGGCACCGGCATGCTTGCCGTGCAGCACCGTCCGCGCGGGTAGCCCGCACAGGCGCTGGGCGAGGGTGCGGGAGAACAGCGGTGGCCGGGCCGGGGTCAGCACGTCCAGCGCGCCGCCCGGGTGGGCGACCACGCTCGCGATACCGGAACCCCGGGCCCGCAGCCGCCGATCCAGCTCGAACCCGAACATCATCTGGGCCAGCTTCGACCGCCCGTAACTCCGTTTGGCCCGATACTCCCGCTCTGATTGCAGATCATCCAGGTCCAATCGCTCCGACCGGGCCGCGAAACTGCCCACGGTGACCACCCGGCTCCCCTCGGCCAGTACCGGCGCCAGGTGGGCGACCAGCGCGAAATGCCCGAGATAGTTTGTCGCGAACATCATTTCGTGCCCGTGCGCGCTCACCTGGCGTTGCGGCCCCGACAACAGAATCCCGGCATTGAGCACCACCGCGTCCAGCCTGTCGACGCCGAGCGCGTCCACGCTCGCCGACAGCGAATCCGGATCCGCCAAATCCAACCGCACCCGCCGCACCCGGGCACCGTCCACCCGCGCCCGAATCACCTGCGCCGCCTTGTCAGCCTTGGCGGTATCACGGCAACCGAGCACCACGGTCGCGCCACTCGCCGCGAGCTGTTCCGCCGCGAAATACCCGATCCCCGCATTGCCCCCGGTCACCAGAACCGTCTTCCCATCGGCCCGAAGCCCACTATCCCAACTCATACCCCCAACCCTCACCCCGTCCGCTTGCACCGCCCTCACATCCGCCTGTCATGAGTCTCCGTAGCAGCTCACCGGGTGTGCCCGGCACCATCCGGCCGCGAAGTGGTTCGGCGCGCGGCGCAAACAGCAGACTCCGCGCGAGGTGGCAGGTACATACACGCTCGACCGGCGGAGGCTGAAAGTGATGACCGGTGGTCGGCCACAGTGGTACCGGATTCAGGCATGGGTCGAGTACCGCCGTGACGAGGCCGACCCGAGATGGCGCGAGTACTCGGCGACCTGGACCGCGGACGGGCCCGTACCGATCGACCGCTGGCTCCGTGAGCTGAGCCGACTGCCTGCCGTCGCGTCTCTCGCCGATCGAGTCGGCCGCAGCGGCATGTGGATCCGGCCCGAGACCCATGTCCTCCACAACCCGAGCGCCGGAGTGAACGCCCAAACCCCCGACGGCCGTTGGCGATTCACCGGCGGCGTGCTGCACTCGGCGACCCAGAGAGTCGAACTGCCCTACGTCTCCTGGTTCGAACAGTGGACCTACGCCGCCTTCCCCGCCGACGACATCCTCGTACTCGCCCTCGACACCGGCCAGCCCTGGGATTCCTGGGGCTCCCACGGCAGCCGCCACGGCTTCGTCATGGCCCTGGAACTCGTCGACGAGAATCGCTGGGAGCTGGTCGCTTTCGAATGGGGCCTCGACGGCAGAGACCACGACGAGAACTTCACCCCCGACTCGATCCTCTGGCACCGTCGTGGCCTGCTGGCATGGGTGTACAACGGTGATCTCACCTGGCACCTGCGCAGCGCACCCCGCGAACCCACCCCCATCGATTACCCGATCTATATCAACCAGTGCGATTCGGAACTCGACCTACTCGACCGTTCCGGCGAGTACTACCAGGCCGGAACCGAACTGACCCTCGACGAAACCGGCACCGTCCTCACCACCCGCCGCCCCGACACCACCGTCTTGTCGATCAACGTCGACCTCGACACGCAATCCACCGACGGCCACACCTGGGAGCCCGTACCCGAAGGCTGGATCTACCGTCCGAGTGCGTCGTAGCGGCTTCTCGGAATCGGGTGACCGAGGGGCGGGTGGTTTGAGAGGGTCGGGGGATGGAGATCGGTGTTGCGCTTCCGCAGATGGTTCCGGGGTATGGGCCGGGGACGACGGTCGAGTGGGCTCGGAGGGTTGATGCGGGGCCGTTTTCGAGTGTGTCGGTGGGGGAGCGGGTGACGTTCTCGAATCCGGAAATGGTTGCGACGCTGGGGGCTTGTGCGGCGGTGACGGAGCGGGTGCGGGTGCTGGGGAATCTTTGGGTGCTGCCGCAGCATCCGGTGGCGATGGTCGCCCAGCAGATCGGGACGCTCGACCAGCTGTCGAACGGGCGGCTCGAGGTGGCGGTGGGGGTTGGTGGGCGTGAGCACGACTATCGGGCGCTCGGAGCGGATTTCAAAGGACGCCACCAGCAGTTGGACGACAAGGTCGCCGAGTTGAAGGCGCTGCTCGCGGGCGAGCCGCCGTTCGAGGGCGCGGATCCGGTGGGGCCCGCGTGCGTGCAGCCGGGCGGTCCGATCATCCTCGCCGGTGCGATGGGGCCGAAGGCGATGCGGCGGGCGGCGCGGTGGGCCGACGGGATCTCCGGTTTCAGCATCGCGGGTGACGCCGCGGAGATCGCCAAGGTGGGTGAGCTCGCCGACCGGTGCTGGACCGAGGCCGGTCGGGCGACACGGCCGCGCAAGGTCAGCGGTTGCTTCACCGCGCTGGGCGTCGCGGACGCGTCGGAAGCGTTGCGCTCCTTCACCGCTCGGTATCTCGGCTTCCTGGGCCCCAAGCTCGCCGGGGCGATCGCCGCGTCGGCGCGGGCGTCGAGCCCGGAGGTGCTCGCCGAGATTCTCGACGGCGCGGAGCGGGCCGGGTGCGACGAGTTCATCCTGGTTCCCGCCGTCACCGACCTGAAATTCCTCGAGGTGGCGAGCGAGGTGGTTGCAGCCCGCCCTTGACGCCCGAGGATTGGAACCGGTTCCATTCCTGGCATGACTCTGCGCGTGATCCAGTGGGCCACAGGCGGGCTCGGACGGGCCGCGATCGGCCAGATCCAGCTGCACCCGGAACTCGAACTCGTCGGATGCTGGGTGCACTCGCCGGCCAAGGTCGGCCGGGACGCCGGTGAGCTCGCGGGTATCGGGCCGATCGGCGTCACCGCTACCGACAGCATCGACGAGATCCTCGCCCTCGACGCCGACTGCGTCCTGTACTCGCCGCTGATGCCGAATCCACAAGAGGTGGCGGCGATTCTGCGGTCGGGCAAGAACGTCGTCACGCCGCTGGGCTGGTTCTGGCCGACCGCCGAGGAGAAGCAACGGATGACGGCACCGGCCCTCGAGGGCGGCGTGACGCTGCACGGAACCGGGATCGACCCGGGCGGCGCCACCGAGCAGCAGCCGCTGTTCTTCACCGGCCTCTCCAGCGCGATCACGTTCGTGCGCGGCGAGGAGTACTCCGACATCCGCACCTACGACGCCCCCGACGTCGTACGCCACCTGATGGGTTTCGGTCAATCGCCCGAGCAGGCGATGAACGGACCGATGCTCGCGTTGCTGGACAACGGATTCGATCAATCGGTGCGAATGTGCCTGGACACACTGGGATTCGCCGACGCCGAGATCCGCAGCAGCCGCGAGGTGGCGGTCGCGACCGCGCCGATCGACTCCCCGATCGGGGTGATCCAGCCCGGCGAGGTCGCCGCCCAGCGCTTCGCCTGGGAGGCTTTCATCGGCGACGCCAAGGTCGTGCGGGTCGCGGTCAACTGGCTGATGGGCGACGAAAACCTGGACCCGCCTTGGAAATACGGTGACGGCGGCGTGCGCTTCGAAGTCGAGGTGAAAGGCGATCCTGACTGCCAGGTGACCATTCACGGCTGGCACCCGACCAGCATTGCCGCGGGGCTGCGCCGCAACCCCGGCATCGTCGTCACCGCCGCACACTGCGTCAACTCGATCCCCTACGTCTGCGCCGCCGAACCCGGTGTTCTGACCTTCGTCGACATGCCTGTGGTCACCGGACGGGCGCATCCGGACCTGGCCCGCTGACGGCGCGAGAGGGCTGATCGGAGGCGCGAGCGGATCCGGGACGGTAGTGCTGGCGCTACCCCGGCACCGGGCGATGGCCGTAGGGGCGATTCGGATGCCTGCGGGATGGGGCGCGAGGGAGCGCGATTTTACCGTGGTTGTGCTCCGACCGCCCCAGTGCCCGAAGGGAAATTCGTTGAAACCGAAGAGGTTTGGCATCGCAGGATCACTGCTGGTCATCGCGGCTCTCGTCACGACTGCCTGTGAGCCCGACCGGCCCCCTGTCGCCGTGCCGAGCACGACCACGACATCGGCCGCCGCCGCCGAGACGACCACGCTCCAGCGCGACGCCGACGCGATTCGCGATATCGGCATCACCGGCGTGCAGGCCAGGCTCATCGCCGCCGACGGCGGCGCCACGGTGGTGACCAGTGGCGTCGCCGATACCGTGAGCCGAGCTCCGGTGTCGGGGGAGGGGTATTTCCGGACCGCCAGCGCCACCAAGACATTCACCGCCACCGTGCTGCTGCAACTGGTCGGCGAGGGCAAGCTCACCCTGGAGGACACGGTCGAGAAGTGGTTGCCGGGCATGGTGCGCGGCAACGGCAACGACGGCACGAAGATCACGGTGCGCCAACTGCTCAACCACACCAGCGGATTGACGTACCCGAATCCGTACCAGCTGGCCTCCCCGGAGGACTACCACCGCTATGCCCTCGAGGTCCCGGTCTCGCCCGAACAGGTGGTGGCCACCGCGGTCCAGAGCCCGCCCAACTTCGCCCCCGGAACCGGTTGGAGTTACAGCAACACCGGCTATCTGCTGGCGGGGATGATCATCGAAAAAGTCACCGGCACACCGTGGTACGAGCAAGTCGGTCGCAGGATCATCACCCCGCTCGGTCTCGAACACACCAGCTTCCCCGGCGACGCGGCCACGATTCCCACCCCGCACGCCACCGGATACACGCAGTGGCCCACGGGCGGACTGGTCGACACCACCGACAACCGGATCAGCGGATTCGCCGCCGCCGCAGGCGCGCTGATCACCACCACCGCCGACCTCAACACCTTCTTCCGGGCCTTGCTCGGCGGCAAACTCCTGCCGCCCGCACAGCTCGCCGAAATGAAGAAGACGGTCGACACCGACGCCGAGGTCCGATCGGTCTTCCCCGGGGCCCGCTACGGCCTGGGCCTGTTCTCGATCGAATTGTCCTGCGGCGGAAGGTATTGGATGCACGGCGGCGACATCCCCGGCTACAAAACCAGAGACGGCGTCACCGACGACGGCACCCGCAGCGTCGTAGTGTCCATGTCCACCCTCCTGCAAGACACCGAACCCCATCAAATCGCCCAGGAAAAAGCGGCCATGACCCTCGTCGACCACGCCCTGTGCCACCCCGGACCCAACTGACACCGCTACCCGATGCGCTGTTGACGGATCCCGACACCGCCGTAATACTTAGGTTCGTGCCTAAGTATTACGGCGAACTCGATGCGGTGCTCCGCGCTCTCGCGGATCCGACGCGCCGAGCCATCGTCGAGCGGCTGGCGAAGTCGCCGGCCGTCGTCTCCGAGCTGGCGGCACCGTTCTCGATGGCGTTGCCGTCACTGATGCAGCATCTGCGCGTCCTCGAGAACGCCGGGCTGGTGACCTCACACAAGCTCGGACGCGTGCGCACCGTGAGCCTGCGACCGGGCGCGCTCGACGTCCTGCACCTGTGGCTCGGCGAAATACGAACCCCCGCGGAACAGCAGGCAGACCGGCTCGGAATTCACCTGACCCGCACCGCTTCGAAGGAGACCTGAAAATGACCCGCGTTCGCGTCAACTTGTTCGTCTCGCTGGACGGCTACACCTCGGCGAACGACAATTCCCCCG
>NZ_JBSGBY010000443.1:0-7175 GCF_053601505.1 Nocardia sp. NPDC004722 | reverse complement strand
TGGTCCAATACCGTCCATGACCCCAGCAGTGTCAATCCGCAACCGGCCGAAGGACATTCGGGATCGCCTCGGCCCGCTGCTGGATACCGGCCGCCTCGGCGGCCATCCGCGCCCGCATGGCCTCGGCTTCGGCCAGACCGCGCGCCTGGATGGCGTCCGCGTCCGCCTGACCGTTGAGGCGGGTGGCCTCGGCCTGCGCGGCGGCGCGCACCTTGATCGCCTCCGCCTCGGCCTGGGCCTGCATCTTCGTCTGTGCCGCAGCGGCTTCCGCGCGCAGCCGGGTCTCCTGCGCGTCGGCCTCGGCCTGGCTGATGCGGGCATCGCGGCTGGCGGCGGCGAGAGTGGTCTGCCGGTAGGCCTCCGCGTCGGCGGGCTTGCGGATCTCCACCTGGAGCTGCTGTTCCTTCTGCTGCGCTTCCAGCTGCGCGACCCGGGTCGCCACCTCGACCACCGCCTGCCGGGCCGTCGCCTCGGCGAGCGGGCCCTGCTGCTGCGCCTCCTTGGTGGCCCGATCCACCTCGGCCTGGTAACCGGCCTTCTTGATCTGGGTGTCGCGCACCGACAGCGCGACCTGCGCCTGCGCGGCCTGCTCCTGCGAGATGGCCTCGCGTTCGGCCAGGGCGCGCGCGATGCGGGCGTGCTGCTCGACCTCGACCTGGTGCGGAACCGCCAGGTTGGCAATGTAATTCGACTCGCTGGCAATGGACTGGATCTGGAACGAGTCGATCACCAGGCCGAAGGACTCCATCTCGTGCGAGCAGCGATCGCGCACCTGCTCGGAGAACTTGTCCTGGTCACTGATCATGTCCTCCACCGTCATCGAGCCCGCGATGGCGCGCAGATGACCGATGAAGACGTTCTGGACCTTGGTCTCCAGCTCATCGGCGGGCCGGTCCAGGAAGCGGCGGGCGGCATTGGCGATCGAGGCGTAGTCGTCGCCGACCTTGTACATCACCACGCCGGTGAGCTGCAGGTTGATCTTCTGGCGGCTCACACACGGGACCACGATCTGGGATTCGTGTGCCTCCAGTGAGATTCGGCGCACCTTCGTCAGGCCGGGCGCCACCAGGCAACCGCGGCCGGTGACGATGCGGAACCCCATACTCTCGCCCGAACCGCCTGGCCCGGACCCGGCCCGGAAGCCCGAGATGATCAGCGCCTCATCGGGTTCGGCGACCCGCCAGGCCATGCGAAACAGTGTCACTGCCACCACCAGCAGCAGGAGTGCGGCCCCGACCACGGAAAAGACCAGGACGTTCACGATGCACCTTCATTTCACGAGAACGACTTCAACGGTGCGACCGCCCAGGCTGTTCACCACTAATACCTGGGCGTGCTTGGGAATAGTCGATTCATCGTCGGCGGCGCGAGCCATGAACCGTTCGGTTCCGAACCGCACCTCGATCACAACCTCGCCGAGGTGGCCAGGTGTGATCGCCGCCGTCACCCGCGCGTACTTGCCGATCACGTCCGCCGCCATCAACACCACCCCCCGGAAACCGAAGATGCTCGACTCACCACACGCTAGACCCGGCCACCGACAGCCAGCAATCGCTTTACGAAGTCGTTGTCACCATTATCGCGCGGCGTTCGTGATCTTGGTCAGCGCAACGGAATTGACCACCAGCAAACCCAGCGAGACGGCCGCCAGCACACCCGCCGCGGTGGCCGCCGAGTTGACGTCCACCGCCAGATCGCCGGCGTCGAGCGGCTGCCCCTGGGAGTAGAGGAACACGGCTCCGACCGGACCGCCCAGCGCGCAACCCACGACCAGCGCCCGGACCGCCCGGTGCGGGCGCAGGAACGACAGCAGTGCCGGGAGAGCGGCCGTGACGGCCAGCCAGTTGACCAGCCAGGGGTAGTCGTCGGCCAGGAAATGCCAATCGTCCCCGGACGGCAGCCGCACCGAAACCACGGCCGCACAACCCAGCAGCGACAGCAACAGGGTCGCGATGGAGTAGCCGTCGTGTGGGAGCCGGAACCGCGGATGCGAACTGTCGTCCAGCATCAGCGCCACGGCCCCGAGGATCCCCGCGAGCACCAGCGAGACCGCCCCGAACACCGCGATCCGTTCACCCGACGCGCTGCGGATCGACGCCGCCACCGTGGCCCGGTTCCCCCCGACCCACACGGCGTTCAGCCGCAACAACATCGCGGCGCTCCACACCCCGGTCAAACCCACCCCGACCAGCAGCGCATTGCAGATATCCCTCGGTAACTGCGGGATCAGCGTCCGCACCCCGGTGGTCGCCCCGGCGACGAACGCGACAACAGCCAGCACCACGAACAGGTAATGCCCGTGATAGAGCACCGAATCCACCGACCGGTCGCCATCATCATCCCGCGCGAACGGGGCCATCAACCCCGCCACGAAAAACACCGACCCGACAACCGCCGCCAACCCGGCCAGCAACGTGACGAAATCGATCGCCCGCCCCCGAATATCCCCGACCACCGGACCGAACACCGACGCGTCCCGCGCGGAACCGTCCCCACCCACTCTCGTCGCCACGGCACCCCCCACCCGACCGCCTACAGCCTCGTGCGCGGAGCCATCCCCCACGCCACCAACGTGACCGCCCACAGTGCCGACCGCGCTATGGCCGATACCACCAACGTCGGCGGGGCCAACCTCCAAGGCAGTTGCATCCCCACCAGATATGCGACCGTCCGGCGGACCGCCCACAGGCCCTCGCGCGGAACCGTCAACGCGGCTGTCCGTAGCGCGGTCGGCACGAATGGTTATGTCCGCGTGGATATCACGCCTGGAGTCGCCCCGGGCGGATCTCCCACCCGTCAGCGCGAGGTTCGCGGCTTCGGCCAGTGCGGCGCAGTCGGGGTAGCGGGCGGCGGGGTGCTTGGCGAGGGCGGTCGCGATCACGTCGTCCAGGGCGGGCGGTAGGTCGGGAAACAGCTCGGTGGGCCGCGGCGGGGGTGCGGTGAGGTGGGCGGAGATCACCGCGGCGTGGTCCGAGCGGGGGAAAGGTCTGCTGCCGGTGAGGATTTCGTAGAACGTGCAGCCGAGGGAGTAGATGTCGGCTCGATGGTCGGCGGGGTCTTCGCCGAAGCGTTCCGGGGCGGCGTAGGCGACCGTGGCGGTGGTGCCGGTCAAGGTGAGGGTGTCGTCGAAGGCGCGGGCGATGCCGAAGTCGGTGAGCACGGCGCGACCGCCGTCGCGATCGGACACGTCCACGAGGATGTTGGCCGGTTTCACGTCGCGGTGCAGAACGCCGTGGCGATGCGCGTAATCGAGGGCGTTCCCGGCATCGGTGATCAATCGGACCGCGTCCGACGCGGGCAGCCGCCCGCCCGCCGCCGCCAGCAGCGCCGCGATATCCCCGCCGCTGATGTACCGCATGCAGAGCCAGGGGATCTCGGCGCCGGGCGCGCTGCGATCGTAGATCGGCACGATATCGGGATGCTCGAGTCGCGCCGCCAGCGCGGCCTCGCGATCGAAGCGCGCCCGCCCCGGCGAAGCCGGCGACATCGCGGGCCCGACCCCGGCCCCGCCGAAAACCTTCAGTGCCACATGGCGATCCAGCCGCGGATGCCGCGCGAGGTACACCACCCCCATGCCGCCCGCGCCGAGCACACGCTCGATGCCGAAGCCGGAGAAGTCCGCTCCCGGATCCAGCCGCATCACCCGCGCGCCCCCGTCAACACCTATCGCCTTGCCGCGCCACAGTTTACAGCGGGCATGATAAGGCGCATGCTCCCCACCGACGACCTGGCCCGCACCGACCCTCGCCCCGCGGTGATCGACACGCCGCTCGGCATCGTGGAGTTCAGCCTCACGCTGGGCGCGGACCGCCTACCGGCCACGCCGGAAACGGTCTGGGAGCTGCCCAACGGCACCCTGCTGCAACGCTGGCGACCCCGCCAGGCCACCGTCGACCTGCTGATCGGCCGCATCGACGTGCCCGCCTGGGACGGCGGCGCGCCGGTCCCGATGTGGGCCGGGATCTTTCAGGTGCGCGCCGATACCGCGGTGCCGGGACTGATCGTCGGCGCCGGCCTCGACGACCTGCCCGCCGACGCGCACGGCGGCCCCGACTCCGGCGAATGCCTCGCGGCCGTGAGCGCCGAGAACGAGCGGTTCATGGTGTCGATCGGCGGCCCCGACACCGAACTGCTGGCCATGCAGGCCGCCGACGGCCGCCTCATGCCGACCGCCTGGGCCCACCAGTTGCCGGCCGACGGCGACGACGGTGGCACCGAATACGGTGTGCGCTACGGCGACCGGGTCGCCCTCGCCTGGCATCTGCCCGGCCTGGCCACCGGGGAGGTGGCGCGGCTGTGCATCGCGACCGCCTGGTGCCCGCGCGACGACGACCGCCCGGCGGCCTGGTTCGCCGTCGACATCCCCCTCGACACCGCCTACCACCACCTCACCACCGGAAGGGCGTGACCGATGCACGTCGACCTCATGCTCGAATCCCTCGACGGGCTATCCGTCGGGGACGTGGTCGGCGCCGAATTCCCGGTGCTGCGCCGCGATCTCGGCGAACTCCGCGACGGGCCGCTGCCCGCCGGGCGCTGGGAGTGGACCGACGACACCGAAATGGCCTGCGGCGTGGTCGACGAGCTGCTCGGGCACGGTGTGATCGACCCGGATCGGCTGGTCGCGGGCTTCGCCGCGCACATCGACACCCGCCGCGACTACGGCTTCATGACCGTCGACTCGCTGGGCCGCATCGCCCGCGGCGCGCCCTGGCGCGAGGTGGCCGCGGCCGCGTTCGGCGGCCAGGGTTCCTGCGGCAACGGCGCGGCCATGCGGGTCGCGCCCCTGGGCGCGTTCTACGCCGACGACCCGGAAACCGTGGTCGCCCAGGCGATCCGCTCCGCGGAGGTGACCCACTCGCATCCGGAGGGGATCATCGGGGCGGTCGCGGTGGCGGTCGCGGCGGCCACCGCCGGACAGGCTCGCCTGACCGGAATCCTGCCCACCCCGGACCAATTCCTCACCGCAGTCCTCGACCGCCTCGACGACGGCGACACCACGCGCGGGATCGCCCGCGCCCGCGCGCTGCTCGGCGCGCCGTACGAGCAGGTCGCCACGGAACTCGGCACCGGCATCCAGGTGACCGCGCAGGACACGGTGCCCTTCACCCTGTGGGTCGCGGCCACCTGCCTCGCGAACTACCGTGCGGCCGTGGCCACCTGCGTGGCCGCGGGTGGTGACACCGACACCACCTCCGCCATCGTCGGCGGCATCGTCGCCATATCCACCGGAATCGACTCGGCCCGGACCGGCGGCCACCCCGGCGGTCTCCCGGAAAGCTGGATCGCCGCCCGCGAACCCCTGCCCGCCTGGCTCGACCTCACCCGCAGGCCACCTGCCACCACGCCGAAACCCTCCGGCCGGCTACGCCGCTGGCTGTCCGCCAAGCAGTAATCGGCGTAGAAGCCCGTGGCCGCGACGCCTTCACCCGCTACGACACCCCACCCTCGGCTGAATTCGGGTGGCCCTCAGGCGAAGTGCTTGCGCAAGAAGGCCCCGATCTCCTCAGTCGCGGCGGCGGCCTCCGGGGTGTCGCGCATCGCCGGGTAGAAGTGCGGTAGTCCCTCGCCGACCCGCAGCGTCACGTCCACGCCCGCGGTGATCGCGGACTCGGCGAAACGCTCCGAATCGCTGAGGATCACCTCGGCCGTCCCGACCTGCACGAGCAGCGGCGGCAGACCGGCTGGATCGCCGAAAAGCGGTGAGGCCGAAGGATCCCGGGGATCCGCGTCGCCCAGATATCCGGCGTAGATGCCCCTGATCATGCCCGCGGTGAAGATCGGATCCTGCCCGTCCCGCTCGGTCATCGAGGCGCCCGAACCGGTCAGGTCCAGCACCGGGGACAGCAGCACGGCCGCCGCGGGCAAATCCGCTCCCGCATCGCGCAATTCGAGCAGCAGCGCCGTGATCAGATTGCCGCCCGCCGAATCACCGGCCAGCGCAATCGAACTCGCGGGCACGCCCTGCTCCTCGCGCAGCCAGCGCCACACGGCCCGAATATCCTGCAGCGCGGCCGGATACACCTGTTCGGGAACCAGCCGGTACTCCGGGAACAGCACGCGCGCCCCCGCCGCCCGCCCCAGCCGCGCCGCCAACTCACCGTGACTGGCCAGCGAGCCGATGGTGAAACCGCCCCCGTGCACGTACACCAGCACCCGCTCCGCCGACGCCCCCGGCGCATCGACCCAGTGCGAGGGGATGCCCGCCGCCGAAACCTCGCTCACCCGAACGTCATCCGGAATGTCGTAGCGCTTGCCCGCGGGCAGGAAGTTGGCGCGCAACTCGTCGAGCGGCGGCGGAGTGGCGGGCCGGGCCGCGCGGCGCTGCTCGAAAAGCTCGATGATCTCCTGCATCTGCGGGCTGGGCATGGCGATTCCCCTACGATTCGAAATGTTGATCTTGATCGAAGAACTCGTGACGGTTCCGGAATGTTCCGCCCCCGGATACGAAACGACCCCGATCACCGGGACCGGGGTCGTGCGAAGTACTGGGGTTCAAGCGTTGCCGTTGGCCTTCTCCGGCTTGGACCCGCTGCCCGCCTCATGCTCGGACTCGTCGTCCGCATGCTCGATGACACCGCGCTCGGTGCCCTCGTCGGCCTCCTGATCCGGTTCCGGATGCTCCGGGGAGAACTCGGCGGGCAGCCGCTTGATGTGCTTGTTCATGTTCATGATGAGCAGGATGGTGCCCGCCAGCAGCACCAGCACGATGACCAGGCCCAGCGGTGAAGCCTTGCCGAATTCCGGTCCGGTGGGCGAATTGTTGGTGCCCTGGGCGAGCAGCATGAGCGTCATCGGTCGGTGTCCTCGGTATCCACGCTGTTGGCGTCCTCGGTATCTACATCGTCGATTCCCGCGAACAGGTCGGTCTCCGGAATCGCGGTCTTCACCCGGGTCTTGGCCAGCTCGAATTCCTCGGTCGGCCACAGCCGCTGCTGCATCTCCAGCGGTACCGCGAAGAAGGCCCCGTTCGGGTCGATCTGGGTGGCGTGGGCGCGCAGCGCGTCATCGCGCTGCGGGAAGTACTTGGCGCACTCGATCTGGGTGGTGACCCGGCCCATGATGTCGCCGCGCTCGGCCGCGTACTTGCGCATGCGGTCCATCCACTCCTGCATGGGGAACGGCTCGCCGCGACGCTCGTACTCGTCGGCGAACACCTCCAGGCGGGTGAGGCT
>NZ_JBSGBY010000442.1:0-7182 GCF_053601505.1 Nocardia sp. NPDC004722 | reverse complement strand
GGCTTCTTGGGGCCCGAGCACTTCCAGATGGTGACGTCCTGGGTGTTGCCCTTGAAACCGAGGCGGGTGTCGACTTTGCCGACCGGTTCGACGTGGGCGAACTGGCTGCGCAGCACCGCCTCGTAGCCGCCGACGGCGATGACCGCCGAGGCGTCGTCGGGCGGGGTGCCGAAGTAGCCGAAGCCGCGGCTGGGGCTGTAGAGCGGCGGCAGTTTCGTGCGGCCGAGCTCGTCGAGAGCGCTGGCCTGCCAATAGGTGTCGGTGATGATGATGGCGTGGGCCCGCTCGGCGGGCGGCAGATCGTCGTAGACGCGCACCACCTCGTCGGTGAGCTCGTGCCAGCCGAAGGACCCGTACACGCCGATCCGGACGGCCGCCTCCGCGTCGTCGCGAGGCGGGGTGACCTGGTCGGCGGGCCGCCAAGGTGTCGAGTAGAGCGTGAAAGCCGTTGCGCACAGCGCCAATACCGCGACGAACGCGGTCAGTGCCCGGCCCCACACCGGCCGGATCCGTTCGGCGGTGCCCACCACCCCGACCGCGCCCGCGGCGATGACGACCCCGTACATGCCGGCCGCGTAGTAGATCCGCCCGCCCGTGAGCAGGAACGCGGCGTAGAGCAGCAGCAGGGTGACGCCCATGAATCGGTACGGCCGCAACGTCTCCCAGCGCAGCAGCACCCACAGTCCCCACAGCAGCAGCAACGCGCCCAGGTATCCGGCCAGGCTCACCGACATCGGCACGAACAGCAGCCGACCGCCGAGGATCCCCTGTTCGGCCCCGATCACCCCGCCCATCTTCAGTTGCGGCCACGAATGATGGGCCTGCCACAGCAGTTCGGGCACGGTCGCGGCGACCACGACGGCCCCGCCCAGCCACAGCAGCGGCCGCCGCACCAGCTCACGCGGCCCGCACAGCAGACTGCTCGCCGCGACCGCGAGCCAGAAGAACGGAATCAGCCATTTCACCTGCATATCGACCGCGGTCACCAGCGCGGCGGCCAGCAGCAGCAGATCGTTGCGGGTGCGCACCCAGCGCACCACCAGCCAGGTGATGATCACCCACAGCGCCGTGTCCACCGCGTTCGTGGTGAGCATGGTGCCCTGCAACAGCAGGAACGGCGAGCTGGCATAGCCGAGTGCGGCAAGCAGCTGGGCGCGGCGACCGCCCTCGAATTCGCGGGCCAGCATGGCGCACAGCACGATCGCGGTCACCGTCAACGCCACCGACGGCAGCCGCAGCACCAGGAACGAGCCGGGCGCGAGGGTGTCCATGAGTCGCGACAGCAGCGGCAGCACCGGACCCTGATCGGCGTAGCCGAAGGCGGGCCGCCGCCCGGCCGCCAAGAAGTACAGCTCGTCGCCGAAATAGCCGTAGCGCGAAGCCGACAGCACCAGGGCCAGGGCCGCGGGCCCGGCCACCGCCGCGACCGTCCACCAGGCCATGGGCGGACGGTCGTCCGCCTTGGCATGCCGCCCCGATCCGCTGGGCCGGGCCGGGCGATCCACCACATCGGTCAACGCGCACTCCTCGACGGCCGGGGTCACGCTCGGACTGTTCGACATCTGCCGGGACTGCCTGAAATCTACCGCGTCCGGCCGGTGAATCCGGTACTCCGCGCAGGTCGCCGCGTCGTGCGGGGAGGCGGCCTATACTCGATGCCGGTGTGACTGCCGCGCAACGCGTTTGAGCGAAGGAGGCCCGGCATGACCGAACAATCCCCGGACACCAACCCCTACGGCACCCCGACCACGAGCGGGCCGCAGCCGATCCGATCGACCCAGAATCTGCTCAATACCTTCATCCGCAGCCTGCTGAAGGTGCCGTTGCTGGCGCCGCAGGTCGGTAAGCGGCTGTGCGTCCTGCACGTGGTCGGGCGCAAATCCGGCAAGGTGTACGACGTCCCGGTCGCCTACACCCGCCACGACGGCGACATCCTGATCGGCACCGGTAAACACCCGTGGGTGAGCAATATCCGCAAGGGCACGCCGATCGCGGTGTCCTTCGGCGGGCCGAAGCACACCGCCGACGCCGAGGTGCTCACCGACGCCGAATCGGTGGTGCGGCTCGCGGAGGTCATCGCCCGCGACAACAAGCAGTGGGCGAAGTTCAACGGCATGAGCATCGACGCCCAGGGCAATCCGAACCTGGCCGACGCCTACCAGAGCTGGCAGCAGGGCTGCGTCATCATCCAGCTGACCGTGCACTGACCGCGTCGGCCGACATGCACTGACCTCTCAGTCGACGAGCCGGGCCTGGACGTAGTCCTCGGCGTTCAGGCCCACCAGCACCTGCCGCACCAGCGGCGGCGCCCAGGAGGCGGACGCGTCGTGCCCGAGCACCGGATCGGTGAGCGTCACCGTGCGCCCGCGCGTCTCGAACTCGAAGGTGCCCGCGGCCCGAATGTTCTTGAGCCAGTCCACGTCCCGCCCGTAGGTGAGCGCGATCCGGTAGCCGCCGTCGCGCTGGAAGACCATGACCGGCGACCGATACTCGCGCCCCGATTTGCGGCCCCGGTGAATCACGATCCCGAAGAACGGCGCCACCCGCGCCGCCACCCCCAGTACCGGATTGCTGATCGTGCGGTTGATCCTCGCGAGGGCCCGGGGCAGCGGCATGATCTCGTCCTCCCTGACGAAAACGGTTGCGCCCCTGAGGCTACGCCGCGCGCGATCATGCCGCGTGACATCGACGTCGCACGGCCTCCCCGGGCGCGAAACCGGCTCGCTAGGGTGCTCTACAGGCGCCCGATTCCCGCGGCGCGGCAGGAAGGAGAGCCTGGCTCATGTCGGAGATGATCGCGGTGTACGACGCCGCCGGTCGCGAGATCGGCGCGGAGGAACGCGCCGTGGTCTACGCCGAGGGCATCTGGCATGCCAGCGCCGGGGTGCTGGTGCGCTCCCGGGACGGCTCGAAGGTGTACGTGCACAAGCGAACCGACACCAAGGCGGTCTTCGCCGGCATGCACGACTGTCTGGCGGGCGGCGTGCTGGCCCCCGGCGAGGACCCCGCCGAGGCGGCGATCCGCGAGCTCGGCGAGGAACTCGGCATCGAACTGGGCCCCCGCGACGACCACCCGCTCCCCGTGGCCAGCGCCTCCTGGGACGGCGTCTGGGCGGGCCGCCCGATGCGCTGTCACCTTTTCGCCTACGAACTGCGCTACGACGGCCCGATCCGCCATCAGCCGGAGGAGATCGTCGACGGCTGGTGGTGGACCGACGAGGAATTGCGCTCCCACCTGGAGAATCCGAACTGGCCCTTCGTCCCCGACACCCGCACCCTGATCCCGGACCTGCTGCGCTGACGCGCCCCCGCTACCTCCGGACATGGCGAAGGCCCATCGATATCCCGCGCGAATTCGATGGGCCTTCGTTGCTACGTTCGGTTCAGGCCGCGGGGGACGAACCGCCCGAGCTGCCGGTGAACAGACCCTGGATGGTCTTGATCAGAACCGACGCCAGGAAATCCGAAGCAGATCCGGACACGTGGTACTCCTCATCTTTCGAACGACATGTCGGGCATGTGAATCATGCACGCTTCACATTCTCGAGGATGGGGATTCCGCAGGAAGTTTTCCCTAGGCTCGACCGGAGTTACACCATAGAACGCGTTCCACCAGCATTTATATCAGTTTCATAAACATGTGACTTACATCACATGGCATCCGGCCGAAGCGCTCGACCCGCCCCGGGCCGCGAAGGCGCCCAGGGTTGCGGGTCTGCACGCACATGGGTTCACCCCCGACCTCACAGCGCGTGCCGACCGGGGGTGAACCTCACGAATGCGTTATTTGCCGCCCTCGGTCAGCGTCACCGGCTGTGCGACATAAGAGCTTCCGACCACGTCGACGCCTTGGGATTTCAGCAGATCCAGGGCCTTGGTCACGTATTCGACGGTGTAGGCCGAGGCGTCGGGATCCTTGGTGAGGACGGTCTTGCCCTCCTGATTCTTGGTGGTCTTCGCGATCGCCACGGTGCGGTCCCAGGCGGACTTGTCGATCATCCCGATGCCATTGGGGGACGGCCAGATCAGCTTGTTGATCTCGGTGATCTGCCATTGCTGATGGCTGGCGCCCAGTGTCGAACCGGCGGCCACGGTGAGATCGCGGCACTTGTCGACATTGTCGCGACAGAACGCCCAGCCCTGCAGGGAGGCGGCGATGAACTTCACCGTCTGGTCGGCGTATTTCGAGTCCTTCAATTTCTCGGTATTGGCCCAGATGGCGTCCTGCAACATGGCCACACCCTGGTCGTTCCAGTCGATGGTGGCGAAATCCTCGGGCGTGTACAGCTTTCCGGTGGCGGGATTCTTCACCTCGAGCAGCTGCGCGTATTCGTTGTAGGACATGGCTTGCGCGGCATCGATGTCATGGGCGAGAAAGGCGTTCATATCGAATTGCTGCTGCACCAGCGTGACGTCCTTGGCCGGATCCAATCCCGCCTTGGTCATGCCCGCGAACAGTTCGAATTCATTGCCGTAGCCCCAGTTTCCGACCTTCTTGCCCTTCAGGTCGGCCGGGCCGTTGATGCCCGCGCTCTTGAACGACACCTGCTTGGTGCCCGAGCGCTGGAAGATCTGCGCGACATCGGTGATGCCCGCGCCGGCCTCGCGCGAGGCGAGGGCTTTGGGCACCCAGGCGATCGCGTAGTCGGCCTGCCCCTGGGCCAATACCGTTTGCGGCACGATATCGGTGCCGCCGTCGAGGATTTCGACGTCGAGGCCCTGCGCCTTGTAGAAGCCCTGCGAGGCGGCGGCCAGATAGCCCGCGAACTGCCCCTGCTTGAACCACTGCAGCTGGAGTTTGACCTTGGTCAGGCCGTCGGAGGTGGTGGAGTTGTCGCTGGTGCTGCATCCGGACAGCGCGGCCACCACCAGGGTGGCGGCGGCCAGCACGGCCCGGACGCGGAATCTACGGGTGGTACTTCTCATTTCGATCTCCCAGGGATGGTGCGGGGTCTGCGGGTGAGCTGCTCGAGCAGCAACACGGCGGCCAGGAACACCAGGCCGAGGATCATGGCGGCCACCACGTACGCCCAGGCGCGCGGGTAGGCGGTATTGGCGGCCGCGGAGGTGATGCGGCTGCCCAGGCCGTGCTGTAGACCGCCGAAGTATTCGGCGATGATCGCGGCGATCACCGCGCCCGGGGCGGCGATTCGCAGGCCGGTGAACAGGTGCGGGAGCGCGGCGGGCAGCCGCACGGTGCGGGTGATCTGCCAGCCGGTGGCGGCGTAGGCGGTCATCAGGTCGGCGTGCACGCGCGGCACCTGCCGCAATCCTCGTGTGGCGCTGACGAAGACGGGGAAGAACACCACGATGGTGGCGACCAGGCGGCGCGGCAGGTCGGTGGTGGTGGAGAACATGGAGTTCAGCAGCGGGGCCAGCGCCACGATCGGCACCGCGGCCGCGCCCGCGGCGAGCGCGCCCAGCACCCCGTCGACCACCCGGAATCGCACGGCCACGATGGCCGCGGCGATCCCGAGCACCGCGCCCGCCAGCAGGCCGACGAGCGCGTTCTTGCCGGTGGCGACGGCCGCTTCGAGGATGGCGTGATGGTTGTCGGCGAAGGCTTTCGCGATGGCGCTGGGTGCGGGCAGCAGGAAGGAGGGTACACCCGCCGCGACGGTGAGCACCTGCCACAGCACGAGCAGGACGACGCCGAAAAGCACTGGCGGCAACCAGGTTCGAAGGACACGGGTCATCGCATGTCCCGTCCTGCGGTGCTTTTCGGCGTGCCTGCGCCGCCGTGCCCCTCATGCAGGGCGGCGCGGACCGCGGCCACGGCGGTGAAGAACTCCTCGCCGGACCGCACATCGTCGTCGCTGTCGCGGTCCCAGCCGCCGGTGGCCAGCACCTCGGTGATGCGGCCGGGGCGCGGGGACATCACCACCACGCGGTCGGAGAGGAAGACCGCCTCCGGGATCGAATGGGTGACGAAAAGGACCGCGGCACCGGTCTCTTCGGCGATCCGCAGCAGCTCGCCCTGCATGCGTTCCCGGGTCATCTCGTCGAGGGCGCCGAACGGCTCGTCCATCAGCAGCAACGGTGGCTTTCGCGCGAGGGCGCGGGCGATTGCGACCCGCTGCTGCATGCCGCCGGACAGCTCGGCCGGAAAGCGCCGCGCGAAGTCGGTCAGCCCGGTGATCTCCAGCAGTTCGGCGCTGCGCGCCCGCCGTTCCTTCTTGCCGACCCCGTGCAGCTGCAACGGCAGCTCGACGTTCTCCTGCACGCTCCGCCAATCCAGCAGCCCGGCCTGTTGGAAGGCGATGCCGTAGTCCTGGTCGAGCCGCGCTTGCCGCGCGGTCTTGCCGTGCACCACGACGGTTCCCGAGCTGGGTTCCTCGAGGTCGGCGACGATCCGCAGCAGCGTCGACTTGCCGCAGCCGGAAGGGCCGATGAGCGAGACGAATTCACCGGCCGCGACGGTCAGTTCGATGTCTTGGAGCGCGGTGACCGCGCCCGCGCCGAAGATCTTGCCGACCGCCCGCAGTTCGATGGCGGGCACGGCGTCGGCGGTGGCGGAATGCGGGAGCGACGCGGATGCCTCCACGGTCACGGGGTACCTCCGAACGAACAGCCGGTGGCGCTACGGCGTGCGGCCGTCTCGACTCCGGCAAGGACTTGGATCTGCGCCGAATGGATTGGCGCTGAACGGAATCGGGTTGGTGTCGGCAGGGCGCGTGGCCGCGCCGATAGAGCTCGCGTCAATGCCGTGCTCCCGAGGTATGCCCGGGGCGGGCGTAGCGGCGCAGCAGCATTTCGAGCGCCGACACCAGGGCGGTCAATACCACGCCCAGCAGCGCCGCCGCGATGACCGCCGCGTACAGCCGGGCGGCATTGCCCGTGGACTGCTGCGAGAACACGATGATCTGCCGTCCGATCCCGCCCGCGGTGCCGGTCGAGATCTCCGCGACCACACTGCCGATCACGGCGGCGGCCGCACCCAGGCGCAGCGCGGGCAGGATGTGCGGCACGGCCGCCGGAAACCGCAGATGCGCCAGCGTCGCCCACCATCCGGCCGCGCAGCTGTGCAGCAACTCGACCGAGGCCCTCGCCGGGGACTGCAATCCGCGCAGGGTGCCGATCGCGACCGGGAAGAACACCAGGTAGGAAGCGATCACCACGATGCTCATCCACGGCTGCCACGGCTGGCCCGCGATATGGATCTTGCCGCCCCACCCGGCCACC
>NZ_JBSGBY010000441.1:0-7189 GCF_053601505.1 Nocardia sp. NPDC004722 | reverse complement strand
ACTCACGATGATGGAACCGGTGGTGTCGAACGAGATCCGCACCGCGATCTTGGTCAGTTCCTCGGTCTCCGGATCGCGCTGCCGCGCGATGAGCATGCCTGCGGGCTAGGGGATTGTGGTGCAAGCGTTTTCGCCGGGCTCGGGGTCGCGGTCCCGTTCGGCGAATCGAACCCACAGCAGCGCAACAGCTTCCCGCAGGGCGAGCCCGAGCTGAGTGGCCCGATCTCGGCCATTTCGAGCGCCTCCTCGCCTCCGCGAGTGCCGGATCGCTCACTACCTCGTCGAGCGCCATCCCGATAGTGGCCTGCTCCAAGGTCAACATCCGATCGGGGAGCCGGGTGAGTTACCAGCTGGCCATGGAAAGTGTTGTGCGGAAGGCCATCTCGGGCGACTTGTCGGAGCGGGTTGTTCAGGGCGCGAATTCGAGGGCCAGGAATTCGGGCACCCCTCGAAGAGTTGTTGTAGCACCAAAGATAGTTCAGCACTGTGATGGCACATTTGCAGAGGAAGTGCTTATGATCTGCGCATATAAGGCGAGTCATGCTCATAAGTAAGCAAACTACCTTGGATGTATCGGAAATATCCCAGTGCGCAAGCACTTCGGCGGCGTTGGAAGATGAAGTCGCCGAAGGTAGAGCGAATTGGGTGACGAATCCACCTTTCTCTGCGGGGTATTTGTCCCGTCTAGCTTGGCCTGTAACGAATCCGCCCATCGTTGCAAGTTCTGTCGTGGCGGAAATGACATGTCGTGCTTACGATGGGGCTACGGATGATACATCTGAGCAGTGCATAGCATGATGGGAGACGAGCATGTCTTGCTCGGCCTCGGACGGCGAGCCCATCGGGGCGGTGGTCAAGCGGCTTCGCCGGCAACGTAACCTCACCCAAGAGACGCTGGCTCAACGGGTCGGATGCTCGCGCAGTCTGATTCAGCAAATCGAGAATGGCACCCGCGTCCCGCCTTGTGCGCAACGCGAGAAGCTGAGCGCGGCGTTGGGTGAACGCCTGCCCGGGGACGGAGACCAAAGCGAGGCCGAGGCTGCCCTCAGTGATGTGCGCATCCGCTTCGACATCCTGCTGAACCAGAAGCCGGACATAGCTACTCGGGCTCTCGCGATCGCGCAGAGCCTCGCTGCACTCAAAGACACCGATGAGGTCCTCGCTCCGTTGCGGGAGATCGCGGAGCGACAACTGGGTCGTGCCGAGGAGGTTCTGACCCAGATTCCATCCGGCAGTGTCGTGGTGCGGGAGTGGAATTCGATCATCGACTGGCTGACCGTGCTAGTCCGTGCGCAGCAGAGGATCTGTGCGATCCACACCACCGAGCTGGGTGCGGTCGGCGGCGATGTTGGCGACGAGTATCACCGGGAAATCCTGGCCAAGGCGCGTTCAGGTGTGTCGGTGCAGCGGATCTATGTGCTCGACGACGTTGTGGACGTGGAACCCTACGAGGACAGGCTCTGGCAGCAGGTCAAGGCCGGTGTCGAAACCATCCTGGTGAATCGGGAGCTTGCTCCGAACGCGCAGGGCATCCTAATCGTAGACGACGGCTATGTGCTGGCTGGTGACTACGACTTCCGCCGCAAGGCACGGGACTTGAGCAGGTTCTCGACACTGCGTCACGACGTCCAGGCCGCGTACCGCAAGTTCAACCATCTCCGTGAACTCCGGACATATGGAATGGCGTTGGTGGTCAACGATCTAGTGGAGATGACGGGGTTGGCTCGCTTCGAGCGTTTGGACGGGGAAGGTCGTCCGCGCTTCCGCGATGCTCTTCGGCGGGCCTGGAATGACGACGACCTCGGCATCGTAGGCGTGCCCAAATGAGCGGAGCGGTGGTGTCGGGGCCGTTGGACCCGGTCGAAGTCGCGGACCGCTCCGACCAGCGCAAGGAATACGCGTGTCGGTATTTCGGCGATGACACTCGATTTCAGGGGATGAGCGGTCGGAGCTACCGCGGACTGATTGATGCCTATCACGGTGAGACCGGTTTGCCAATGGACGAGAATGCGATGCGCACCCTAGATTCCGTGTGGACAGACCTGTTCGGTCATGGTCTCCTCCGTACACTCCCGTTCTACGAAAAGAGACAGCCGCTGATCCTGCGGAAGCTGGCGGCCGAGCGACTTTTCGCACGGATATCGGATCCCGCACCCGGCCTGTGTGGTGTGGACGTCGATCCCGCGGAGGTGATCGTCAGTCCCTATTCGAGCACGATCCTCCTGGAGGAGGCGATCGCCACGCTGGCCCGCCCAGGCGGTGTTCTGGTGTGCCCGGAGGGCTATTACAAGAGCGCGGCCGGGCATATCGCCAAGTATGGCCTGCGGATAGCGACCGCCGAGGTCAGTGCCGACGCCGACTTCCGGATCGATCCGCTGGCTCTCGAGCGGACGCTGAAATACCATATGGCGCAAGGGGACCTGTGTGGAGTGTTGCTTACGCTTCCCGGCAATCCGGTCGTCGCCGATTACACGGTCGAGCAACTGGTTGAGATCGGTCGGGTGCTCATCGCGGCCGATGTGCCGGTGATCTGCGATATGGCGTTCGATCTGCTGGTTGATGGGCACATTCCGATCGCCTCTCTCGTCGTGCCGACCGCAGATGGTCCTGTCCGGCTCTACGACCGCGTGCTCAGCATCACGGGCAATTCCAAGGCGTTCAATGCTTTCGGGCCCTGCAAGCTCGGTGCGGCGTGCACGGGGGACAAGGAGTGGCTGACCGCGATCGGCAAGCGGTTGCGGGCTCCATTTCAGCGCGAGTCCACGCATCTGATTCGTGCCACGATCGAAGGGACGTCGGAGGACCGGCTGGTCCGGAACCGCAAGATATTGCGCGAGCGAATGGAATCTGCGCGACAGCTGGTGGCTGGGATCAACGCCAGATTCGGGGTCGAATTGATCCGCGCACTGGGCAGCCGGGATGGCATGTTCCTGACGATCGAATTTAGTGTCGAGATGATGGCGGCAGCCGCGGTGAGATCGAGTGCGGATCTGGAGGATCTGTTGCTGACGGCCGCGGGAATCGACAGCGTCGCATTGGACTGCACCGGCTCACAGCGGATGGGCGTGCGGCTCAACGTGATAACGCCACGCCGACTGGGGAAGGTGTCGGGTACCGAACTGGTACCCGAGCTGTTCGACCGCATCGCGCGGTTGCTCGAGCGGCTCGACGCGGGCATGACCTATTCCGGGGCCCTGCTCGAACGCCGGATTCCGGCGCGCTTGCCCCGGGTAGGGACGGTTGGCGTACTGCGTGAGACCGCCGTGCGTGAGCGACGTGTCGCCTCCACCCCCGAGGATGTGATGGTGCTGGTTCGGAGCGGGCTGAAGGTAGTGGTGCAGCGGTCCGCCGGTGCGGAGTCGTGTTTCGAGGACGTCGAGTACGAGGCTGCGGGTGCGTTGTTGGTTTCGGGTCCTGAGGAAGTCTTTGCGGCCGCGGACCTGATCACATGGGTGAAGCCGCCCGCCTACGACCTGGACGGGATGACCAGGCCCGGACAGTTGCTGGTCGGATTCCAGGATCCGGTGACGCGTCGCCGATCGATTCATCGACTGAGCCGATGTGGGGTGGAATCGGTGGCCTTCGAGCACATGCCGCCGGATCTTGAGGCGGCGCAACTGGACCCCATGACCGCCATGAGCCGGATTGCCGGTGAGGTGGCCTACCAGGTGGCACGCGAGCAGCTTCATCAGAAGCATCCCGATTGTCCGGTCCGTACCTTGGTCGTCGGTTGTGGCCAGGCTGGGCTCGCCGCAATTGCTGCGGCGGCGAACTGCGGTGATGCACCGACGGCTGCCATTGGAAACCGGGCCGAACAGCGCGCTTTCGCCCTCTCGCATGGTGCGAATGAGTTTCTCCTCGATCCCAATCCGGACCAGATCTCATGCTTCATTTCTTCGTTCGCGCCGAATTTGGTGGTGTGCGCGGCCCAGCGTCGAGGTGAGCCTGCGCCGTTGCTGCTGGACCGAAACGGCCTGTCGACTCTGCCTGCCGGCGCGGTCGTAGTCGATCTAGCCGCCAAGGGCGGCGGCAACTGTGTGGCGACGCGCCTTGATCGCACTGTGACAGTTCGTTTTGGCCACACCGCGACGATGGCCGACGCCATTACGGTGATGCATCGCTCCAACTTTCCGTCCTTGTACCCCGATATTGCGAGTCGTGCGTACAGCGCGGCAGCTGCTAGGGCGATTCTCGGATACAGTGATCCGTTCCGGCTGTGGCAGCCGGGTGGCGGTCTGAGCGCTTAGGATCCACTGTGTGGCAGTAGATTCCAAGCCTCCGTGAGTGCCGCCCGGAATTTTTCGCGGCACTCCGGTTCGTCGATGCGGGTGTGGTGCTCGAGCGGTGGTCTGGTGAGCAGTTTGTTGACCGGGATCGCTCGTCGCTGTGATCCGAGAGCGTAGAGCTTCTCGAAACGCCCACGCAGGAACCGTATTTCATGCGCCATGGCCGAGAACCTGGTGGCCAGCCGGGTTTCGCGGGCATGGTCGTATTCGCCGAGGATGGCGAAGCGGTCGTCGACCAGCATCAGCCCCGCCGCACCCGGCACGTCGTCGCGCCGCACCAGCAGGTTCTCGACCCCGGCCCGAGCCAGTCGCCACAGTTTCTCGTCGTAGGGCCACAGCTCGGAAATCGTGTCGAGCACGTAGATACGGCGAATGTCCAGTTTGGCCGGTCCGGTGCGACTGGCGAGGCGGTAGATGGAGGCGTGGTATTCCTCGCCGATCTCACCGCCGAGTACGGCGAATCCGGCGACATGGATACTGCAGACCGACCGGGTGGCCTGTTCGATGAGCATGCGCCAGTCGGCGACGGTATTCCATTCCAGCACGGTGACGCTGCGCGCGGGCACCTGGGCCAGTACATCCTCGGCGTGTCTGAGCTGTCGAACCGCGATGGCGCGCAAAGGTTCCAGATCCGCGTCGGCGGACTTCGCGCCGATCAGCCGCTCGGCGATCCGCAGTGCGTGTTCGGCCGCGACGGGATCCTGGCCGAGCAGGACATTGAAGCGCATGCGGAGGGCGTCGGTTCCGGAATCGGCGTGACCGCCGGATGGTGTCGCCCGGCTGCCGGTCGGTAGCGCCACGCCGAGGGCGGCGCTGAGACTCTCCCGTAGCGACAGCTGGGGCACCCGGGTGCCGCTCTCGATCTGCTGGATCAGGCTGCGGGAGCATTTTGCCTTGTCGGCCAGGGATTTCTGGGTCAAGCCCCGTTCTCGGCGCAGTCTTCGGATCAGCTCGCCGATCGGCTCCTCGACCGGGTTCGCCCGCGTCATCTCGGCCCCCTGCGCCGACCCCGATGCTCAGGGTGTGTCACGCGAGCTTACTTCGTGGCCGTGCCTACAACCAGACGTCCGATGATTCGCGTCCGGGTTTCGGCGCGGTCCGATATCCAGGGCAAATGACCAGGGATAGCGGGCAATTCGATGGATGCCACAGCGGCCGAATCCGAGACTTTCAGTAGAACCTAAGCATTCGAGAAAGCGGCGGCATTATGACGCTTCACCTGACCGATCGGTCGATTACCAGCGACATCACTCCGGAGGTGGCCTACTACATCCCCGATCCTGGCGGCGGTAGCTGGATGTTGAGCTGGTTACCGGGACGGCTGCTGACGCGGGAGCAGGCGCTCGAGGGGATGCGGCTCGATGAATTGCTCAGTGACCCCCTGGTGGAGGGAGAGGCGGCGCTGTGGGCCGGAGGGGTGTCCGCAGCGTCGCTTGGGGTGGATCTCACCGAGGTGGTGGTTCGGCTGGTGGCGCGGATCGCTGAGCGGGATGCGTGGCGAGCGGGGCGGCGCGGGCGGCGTTCGCGGGTGCGACGATGCATGGGAGTTGTTGTGCCGCAGCGGTTCATGCTTCGGTGCCTGTCGGTGTCGGCGATGGTCTCTCGGCTGTCGTTCGCGGCGGCGACCTTGCCGTCGCTGGTGTTCGTGGTAGTGGCGCTGATCGTGGCCTCGTCGGCGGTGACCTACTCGCCGGCTTGGGCGCGGACCATGTGATGCTGCGTGTCGCCGGAGATTCGCTGGATTGAGCGGTTCAGGTGGTTCGATAGGCGGATGGGCCTGGATCAGGAGCTGAGCAGCGCTGTTGATGGGTTGATGCCGGAGTTGAAGGGGCTGCTCGGGCAGCTGGTTTCCATTCCTTCGATCGCCTTCCCGGACTATCCGAAGGAGAACGTGCGCAAAGCGCACGATCTTGTTGAGGAGGAGTTGCGGAAGTCTGGGGTGGCGGATATTCGGGTTTTGGATCTGCCGGATACGTCGCCGGTGATCTATGGGCGGATTCCGGCCCCGGAGGGGGCTCCGACGGTTCTGCTGTACGGGCATTACGACGTGCAGCCCTCGGGGGATGAAAGTCTTTGGCATACACCGCCGTTCACGCCTACCGAGAAGGACGGGGCGATCTATGGCCGGGGGGCCGCGGACTGCAAGGCCAATGTGGTGGCGCATATCGGGGCGTTGCGGGCGTTCGGGGGGAAGCCGCCGGTGGGGGTGACGGTGGTGATCGAGGGGCAGGAAGAGTACGGGTCCGTGTTCGACGACTATCCGGCCGAGCATCCGGAACTGTTCAAGGCCGATGCGTTGCTGATCTGCGATGCGGGGAATATCAGGGCGGGGCAGCCGACGTTGGTGACCGCCTTGCGTGGGGTGGCGGATGTGTTTGTGGAGGTGCGGACGTTGGCCGCGCCGGTGCATTCGGGGCAGTTCGGTGGGGCCGCGCCGGATGCGCTGCTGGCTTTGGTCGCGGCGTTGGCGACGCTGCACGATGCCGAGGGGAATGTGGCGGTCGAGGGGTTGCGCCGGGACACATGGGAGGGGGCGAACTACACCGATAAGGAGTTCGCCGAGGTGACCGGGATGGAACCGGGCATGCCGCTGCTCGGGTCGGGGCCGATCGGGGAGCGGATTTGGTATGGGCCCGCGATCACGGTGATCGGGTTGGATGCGCCGCCGACGAAAACCGCTGCGTCCGCGGTGGTTCCGTATGCGAAGGCGTACCTCAACGTGCGGGTGCATCCCGAGCAGGATCCGGCCGAGGGGCAGCGGGCGGTGATTGAGCACTTGAAGAAGGTCAAGCCCTACGGGATCGAACTCGATGTCGCCCGCGCCCTTCCAGGTGGCCGTGCCGAAGCCGGTGACCGCCAAGGGTTTTCCCTGTGCGACGAGATCGCGCACGCCCGCACGGAAT
>NZ_JBSGBY010000440.1:0-7191 GCF_053601505.1 Nocardia sp. NPDC004722 | reverse complement strand
GTGCTGAGCGTGGCCGATGATGTGAGCGTCGAGGTCACCGACAACGGGGTGGGTCTGGATCGGAGCGCGGCGCGGCGCAGCGGGCTGGCGAATCTCGAGGTGCGGGCGCGGCGGCGGGGTGGGAGCTTCGGCGTCCAGGTCGGGGAATCCGGTGGGACGCGGGTGCATTGGACGGTGCCGCTGCCCTGATCCCTTCCGCTTGCGCTGGGTGCCGGTGTGGCAGGCGAATGCCCCCGTCGACGGGTATCTGAGCACTTTCGGGGGTGCCTCGACGGGGGCATGGGGTCACTGTGGAGTCGCTTCCGTCGTGTCGACCACCTCCTTCGCGCCCGCGAGACCGGCGACCGCTGTCGCCCTTCCATTCGGTGCTGTAGAGCATGCCGTGGCCGGACGGTCCGCGGCACCGCCGGAAGTCACCGCCCGGCAGGGATTCTCGGCCTCTGTCGGTGGGACCTCGGCCCCGTGCTCGAGGACCTCAGCCCCGCGACAATTCCCAGAGGCCGACCACATGGCCGTCCATCAGGCGCAGCATCGCGACAGCGGTGTTCAGCCCGGGGGCGGTGCGCATTCGATCGACGGTGCAGGGTTGATCGGCGTGACCGTTGGGCAGGACGGTGACGTGATCGGCGGGCTGCTGGCACATCGGGCCGGTGGCGATCGACATGATGGTCGCGTCGGCGGCGAACGGTGCCGACAGTGTGGGGCCGTCGGGCACGGGTACGGCGTTCGCGGTATCGGGCTTGTCGGGCACCGTGTTCCGGTAGGTCAGATTCCCCTGCGCATCGACGCCCAGCCCGGCGACGACGGTCTCGGTCGGCATCGGACCGGTCGGTTGCAGGGTGGCCGCGGCGGTGGAGATCCGGAATCCGTGCCCCGTCTGATCACGGCAGCCGACGCCGGTGCGCTCGTCCACGTCGCAACCGAGTGTGCCTGCCGTGAGGGTCTTTCCGGCGGGCAGCGCCCCGAAAGTCGCGTTCACATCGAATACCGGCGAGAGCTTGCTGTGCAGCAGCGCGGGCGGCTGACCGACGATGAGATCGATGAGATTCGGTGCGGCAGTCCGGTTTCGCCCCGGGTCGCGGTCGGTAACCGCGGGCAGATCACCGGGAAACGCCCCGCCGTTCTGCGGATCGGGCCCGCAGGTCACCTCGGCGGGCTGATGCGCGCTGGTCACCAGCATGCACCGAAACTTCCCATCGACAGTAGCGAATACGTAGGTCCCCGGTGACCGCGGATCCCCGAAGTCCGACCCCTGAACGGCCACCGCCGCAGACGTCGTCGTGGACGCCGACCCTGACGTCGTTGCGGACGTGGACCCGGACGTCGTTGCAGGCGGCGTCATGGAATCCCCCACCTTGGTGCCGCCGGATCCACACCCACTCAGCACCACCGCGCCCACAACCACCATCAGCGTGAACAACCTTCTGCCGCAGCCCATCCCACCCTCACCCCACCCCGCCGCCGACCTCAGTGCACGATGTTACCCATGTCGATCACCACCGCCGACCGCCTAGCCATCCACGAACTCCTCTCCCTACACGGCCACCTCAGCGACACCGGCGACTTCGACCGCTTCCCCGAAATCTTCACCGAAGACATCCACTACGACCTCACCGCCTACAACGCGGGCATAGTCACAGGCATCCCCGCCCTCCGCGACCTGGCCCTCCAACTAGGCGACCGAAACCCCGTAGCCCACCACGTAACCAACATCATCGTCACCCCCCCCACCCCCACCGCCGCCCACACCCTCTCCAAAGGCCTGGCCATCAACCTCGACGGCACCACCGCCAGCGTCACCTACGACGACACCCTCACCCGCACCCCCACCGGCTGGCGCATCACCCACCGCCGAGTCCTCCCCCGCCGCAAACCCCTCACCCCCTGACCACCGACAGCCACTCCCCGAAATCCAAGCCCCCGTGATCGCGGTTTGCCCACAGTTTTCTAAGCTCGACGTCAGTCGCCGGTCCCGCACCCGATACAGCTCCACCAGGCGGTACCTCCAATCCAACTCGAGCGAACTGGTGAGGCAACTAATGCGTCGAGGTTCCCCCCTCGGTGTGATCGCCGCGTTGGTCTCGCTCGCGATATCCGGATGCTCTGGCGAAGCTGCCGAGAAATCGAAATACGCGATACCTGAAGGAATTCGGTACAACTACGTATGGTCGGCCAGCGATGGCGTCGAACTGACCTCACCCGAAGTTGTTGTCGCGCGCGCCTTCTTCGAGTCATGGGATATTTCGATGCAGGTGGGAACCAGCGCCGCGTATCCCGGATACGAGGCGAAACTGTCATCCCTCATCCGTTCCCCGGACAACACTTTGCCTGCGTCGCTCTTCTACTACGACAGCCCGAAACGGGTGGTGTCTGCGTACGGGACCTACTACTGGCGTGTCATGGAAGTCGAGCGAAAGGGCGAGGTTCGGCGCATCACGGCGTGCTCCTGGGACAACGCTCTCAGCTACCCCAAGGACGACCGCTACACGACCAGCGACGGTGCCGCGAGCTTGATTACTCGTGCCGACTGGATCGAGTTGCGTGTGCCGACAAACGCTGGCGCACAACAAACGTCAGTGGGTGAAGGTCCGGCGCGCTACCCCTCCACGGATGTCTTCGGCGCCTGGAGCTTCAACGCGGTCGGACGTGCCGATCAACAATTCGTGGACCGGTGTTCAGCGTTGCCGGACAACCCTGTCCCCGCCGACCTGCGACCCACAACCCCCCGAACCTTGGACCAGCCCCTTCCAGCACTTCCCCCGATACCCGGCTGGCCACGTTGAGTCCACCCACGTTCATCCACAGCACCTGGCGACCAAGTCGGCAAGCATCCCCTCAACCGCCGTCCCCCCTAACACCCCTCGTCACCGAGTGGCACACCCTGGAGGGGATTCGTCCACTTTCGCCTCCAGAATGTGCCACTCGGCATCCCTGAGGAATTCGACTTCGAGTCGGTCGCCGCTGGTGAGTTGTCTTCGGTCGAGTTCGCTTGTGCACCTTCCGAGGGCATCGATCAGTCCACTGAATCCATTGCCCCACACCCAATTTCAACGCGAGTCAGTATCGGATTTCGGCCGTGAGACCGAGGCGCGTAGCGCTTGGGCTTTGAGCACGTCGATTTCACAGCCTGGGGCGGCGGGATCGAAGCCGTGCTCGAGGAGCCAGCGCACGCCACGCAGGCTTCGTAGCGACCACCAGGCGCGAATCGCCTCGAGGTTCACAGCGGTGCCGTAGCCCGACACCACGTCTCGGAGGCGGTCTGGATGACCGAGTGTCAACGTGGCGAGGTCGTACATGGCGTCGCCTTGGGCCGCCTCGGACCAATCGAGGATGCCGGTGACGGTGTCCCCGTCGACGAATACGTGTGCGGGCTGTAGGTCACCGTGGATGAACGCCGGTGGCCACGGTCGGAGCGCGGCGTCAGCGATGGCGCGGTTACGGGCGATGGTGTCGGCGGGGAGGACATTGTTCGTGAGCAGCCACGCGCATTCGGCGTCGAGTTCCGCAGCGAGTTGCTCGAGAGAGCGACCGGGTCGGGGTGGCGAGGGGGCGTCGTGCAGCGCTCGCACGGCGGCACCCGCCGCAGCCCACGCCGCCGGAGATGCGGAGGTCGGCTCGCCGAGGCGACCTAGCGGGGTTCCTGGTAGGGCAGCAAGGGCCAGCACAGACGGCTTTCGCCACAAGATCTCCGCCGTCGAAACGGGTGCCGCGACCATCGCCTCGACCTCAGCATCGAGCCGAGCCTGATCACCGTCGATCTTCAGAAACACCGCACCAACCCGCACGGTCACGCGCTCTCGATGGGCGACAACGACCTCGACATCCTCCACACCGGTCAGTATCAACGCCCACCGGTCTGGCGGTGTCACCGCCAGACCGTGGGCTGAGATGACGTGCTCAGCGAATCCAGCTCCACACCCAGGTGTGGGGGGTGCCGGCGGCGTCGGCCTCGTGGTTGAGCTGGTGTGACTTTCGGGTGGTAGCGCTGGATACGGTGCGCCAGGTCAGCGCTACGAGTGCGGCGAGCAGGACTGCGAGCAGGATTCCGGTGATCATTTCGACTCCCCCAAAGGCAACCGGTTCTGGTGCCATGTTCCTGGGATCGCAGCTGCGATCCCTTCGCCATGATCACTCTCGCGAGGCTCCGTCGCAACCACTTATGGACATCGGGAGTGCTTGTATCGCAGTGATTTCCGCGACTGCGGGGCGCGGCGGATACGACCCGGGGCAGGACGTTGCCGATCCGGAAGTCCGGGTCGGCCGATCAGGCACCGAGTAGACGCAGATCACATTCGGCCGCCGATGTGAGTCCGGGGTGGGTGGGTGTGCTGTCGATCCCATCGCATTGTCGACCGGTGGTGAGCAAACCTAGGCTCGGTGGCAGGTTTGTTCACCTCCGAAGACGAAGGGCGGAACATCATGACAACGCTCATCCTCGCGGGCATCGCGACAGTGGGGGTCTTCGCGTACTTCCACTCCAGCGACAACATGGACTTCCGCGCCCGCGAAATCGCCGAATACCGCAGCCGAAAGTAACGCCGCGCGCGGGTATCAGCGGGACAGGTCGCCGGTGAGCAGGAAGTGTTCCAGCCGTGCGGAATACGGCGTCGGATCGATCTTCTCCTGCGTCAGCCAGGCGTCGCTGTAGTACTTGTCCAAGTAGCGCTCGCCCGGGTCGCACAACAGCGTGACGACGCTGCCCTTTTCGCCGCGGGCGAGCATGTCGGAGACGATCTGGAACGAGGCCCAGACGCCGGTGCCGGTGGAGCCGCCGCAGCGGCGGCCGAGGAGGCGTTCCAGGAGGTGGACGGTCGCCACGCTGGCGGCGTCGGGGACGCGCATCATGCGGTCGATGGCGTGCGGCATGAAGCTGGGTTCGACGCGCTGGCGGCCGATGCCCTCGATGCGGGATCCCTTGTCGGAGGTGACGTTTCGGTCCAGGGTGCGCCAGCCTTCGAGGAAGGTGGAGTTCTCCGGGTCGGCGACGCAGATGCCGGTGTCGCGCTGGGTGTAGTGCACGTAGCGGGCGATGGTCGCGGAGGTGCCGCCGGTGCCCGCGGTCGCCACGATCCAGCTCGGCTCCGGGTACCGTTCCTGTTCGAGCTGACGGAAGATCGATTCGGCGATGTTGTTGTTACCCCGCCAGTCGGTGGCGCGCTCGGCGTAGGTGAACTGGTCCATGTAGTGCCCGCCGGTCTCGGCGGCCAACCGCGCGGCGACCTCGTACACCTCGCCCGGATTGTCGACCAGATGGCAAGTGCCGCCGTGGAATTCGATCAGGTCGATCTTCGAGCGCACGGTGGAGCGCGCCATCACGGCGATGAACGGCACCCCGATCAGCTTGGCGAAGTACGCCTCGGAGACCGCGGTCGACCCGCTGGACGCCTCGATCACCGGCGCGCCCGGCCGCATCCACCCGTTGCACAGCGCGTACAGGAACAGCGACCGCGCCAGCCGATGCTTGAGACTGCCGGTGGGATGGGTGGATTCGTCCTTGAGGTACAGGTCGATGCCCCATTCGGCGGGTAGCGGGATGGTGAGCAGGTGGGTGTCGGCGGAGCGGTTGCCGTCGGCCTGCACCTTGCGCACGGATTCGCGCAGCCAGGTGCGGTAGTCGAGGTCGTAGCGGTTGATGTCGGTTTCCTCGACGGTGGTGGTCACGGTGGTCATCACGATTTCCTTTGGTCAGAGTCCGGCGAGCCGGAGCAGGGCGAGGATGACGACACCGGTGCCGACGGTGGCGTACATGTTCTTGGTCCGCCACGCCACCAGCAGCGTCGGCAGGGCGGAAAGCAGCAGTGGGTTGGCCACATCCAGGTTCAGGGCGTGGGTCGCGTTGTCCGGGACGAACACCGACGGCGCGATCAGCGCGGCCAGCACGGCCGGCGGAATGTAGGCCATCCAGTGCAGTACCGATTCGGAGATGGTGAAGCGATCGGCGAGCAGCAGTGGCAGGGAACGGATTCCGTAGGTGACGGCGGTCATGCCGATCAGGACGCAGATCAGGGTGGTGGTGCTCATGACAGGCTCTCTTCGACAGTGCCCGTCTCGGCCGAGGCCGCGGCGGTGTGCGTGGCGCGGCGCTCGAGCAGCAGTCCGGCGGTGGCCCCGACGACGGTCGGCACCACGACGGCCCACAGCGGCAACCCGACGGCGGTCAACGCGACGGCCAGCACTCCGGCCAGCAACGCGACCTTCACCTCACGGCTCCCCTTGACCATCATCACCAGCAGCGCGAGGAACATCGCGGTCTGCGCGAAGTCCAGCCCCAGCGCCCGGCTGTCGGGGATCAATTCGGCGGCCACGCAGCCCAGCGCGGTCGATCCCGCCCAGGCGAAGTGGATGAGGAGATTGAAAATCCGGCATTCGGCGGCCGAGCGCTGCCGTTTGGCGAATTCGGTGGAATGCACCGCGAACGCCTCATCGGTCAACTGCCAGGCGAAACCCAGCTTGTCGCGCCGCGCCCAACCGGCCAGGTTCGGGGCCTCGGTGAGCGAGTACAGCGCATGCCGCAAATTCACCAGAAAAGTGGTGAAAACAATGGAGATCGGGGAAATGCCGGTCTGTAGCGGGCCGAGCGCCGCGAATTGCGAGGAGCCCGCGAAGACGAAGGCCGACATGGCGATCGCCGCCCAGGCCGGTACCCCGAAGGTGGGGGCCAGTACGCCGAAAGCGAAAGAGACAGGCAGGTATCCGAGCATGACGGGCCCGGCGGCGGCGAGGGCGGCGCGCCAGCGGCCACCCGGCGGAGCATCGTCCGCGTCGACGGCTTGCGACGTTCTCGATCCGATTGCCAGTGCCATGGCTCCAACCTCTTCGTCGGTTCCTGATTTCTCCTACGACGCTAGTCGAGCGAATCATTTTTAGGCACTGACCTGGGCGAATAAATCCCAACCATTACTAATAGGGGGTGAAACTCCCGATAATGGCCGGGCCGGATTCGAGTGTTTCAGCCGACACCCGAATTCACGCTGTGACGGCACTCTCCACCAGCGGTGCGGTCGCCTGCAATTCATCGATGACCGCGCGCACCGCGGGCACCGTCTCGAGCTTGGGCAGGGTGACGGCGAGGATGCGGCGGGTCATGGCGGGCTCGACCGGCATGGACCGCACCGAGCCCGTGGCCGGGACCCCGGACAGCGCGAGCTCGGTGGCCAGCGCCACCCCCAGCCCCTCGGCCACCAATCCGAC
>NZ_JBSGBY010000439.1:0-7192 GCF_053601505.1 Nocardia sp. NPDC004722 | reverse complement strand
CCCGAACCCCCGCCACCACAACCCCCACCACCTTCCGCGACTGGTGCGAACAAACCCTCGCCCCCGCCATCCGCGCCTGATCAACCCGCCCAGCCACCCGCGACCGGGGCAGCGGTGTGGCGGCGGCGGTAGCGTTCGCGGCGGATGATGGTGACCACGGTGAGGATGAAGCCGCTGAACATGCCGATCATGAAGACGGCTACCGGGATCAGGACGGTGCGCATGATCGACGGCGTGAGCTCCGCCCCCACCGCCAGGGTCACGCCGGGCGCGCCTTCACCCGTCAGGCGGTAGGTGCCGCCGTGGCCGGTGTGGAAGCGGTACTCGCCGTTGCCCTGGTAGCCCGCAATCTGGTAGGGCACATGCCGATCGGGATTCAAGTGCACGGGCTGGCCGGACGGATCGGTGAGCGTGACGGTGACGGTGGGACGCGGTTCGTCGGAGGACGGGTCGGTGTCCTCGAAGTACAGGGTGTAATCGTGTCCGGCGGCCAGCCGGACCTCGCTCGATCCGGGTGCCGTCACCCGCTGGAACCCGATCACCTGATCCCGCATGGCCTCGTAGCTGAGGTAGCCGAACAGCAGTGCGGCCACGACGCCCACGAACGGCAGCAGGAGGCCCACCACGATCCACCGACCGGCCGGGTGAATCCGCAGCGGGGCCTGCGGTGGAGCTGGAACGAACACGAGATGATCTTAGGTGGCTGAGATCGTCACGCGCCCAGCAATATCCGGTGGTGGGTCAGGTGTTCCGCTCCAACAGGAGATCGAGGACGTCGGGGTATTGGTCGGGGAAGTCCATGGGGACTATGCCGTAGTGGGCGGGTTGGGTGCGGTGGGCGGTGAGGTAGGCGGAGACTTTCGGCATGATGGCGGCGGCGTTGTCCTTGGGCCAGGCGCTGTCGGCGAAGCTGGTGAAGTTGATGTATTGGAGGGTGTTGGCGGGGTCGGCGGCGGCGCGGTCGAAACAGGCGCTGACGTAGGAGAATTTGTCGCCGCCGGAGGAACCGAAGTTGGAGGTGCCGGAGGTGAGGCCGGCCAGGCCGCTGTCCTTGTAGCGGTCCTGGAGGTAGAAGTGGTCGCTGGTGAAGACGCCGTTGTCGCCGCCGGGCCATTGCAGGCAGCCCAGGGAGTTGGCGAACTGGGCGATCAGGACGATGCGGCCGCGGGCCTCGCCGAGGGTGGGGATGCGGTTGTCCAGGAAGAAGAGTGAGCGGTAGCCCTTGGTGTCGAGGTAGCCGTCGAATATCTTCTCGAAGTTCGCGCCGACATCGTTGTTGGTGCCGTCCTCCTTCTTGACCCGCATGACGAGGACCTCGCCGGGATTGCGGGTCAGGAACGCGCGGCACTGGTCGAGCACGGTATCGAAGGTGATGCCCTGATAGAACTGCGCATGGTAGATGCCGAAGGAGTCGGCGGTGTGATCCTGTAAACCGTTGCAGCGCATGTCGAGAAAGCGGATGCCGTGCGCGAACTGATCCGGCAGCGACCAGTTCTGGGTGTGCACCCATTCGGTGCCGTTGGCCGCGCTGGTGCAGCACGAGTCGTGGGTGCCGGGGATGGTCAGCCGCAGCAGCGAGGTGGTGTCGGGCAGCGCCGACATCCAGGACTGGGGCGCGGCGACCGTCCGTGCGAGCGGAAACGCCTGGGCGGCAGGCAAAGTCAGGGCCGTGGCGGCAGTGCCGACGGCGGCGGCCAGGGTGGTGCGGGCGAAGTCTCGCCGGGTCAAGCTCATAGAGCGGGGAGCCTAACCTGGACGAGAGACCAAGATCGCCGTTTTGCCCGATTCCGCTTCCCGAAGCGCTCAGCCCACGTCGGTGGACAGCGTGATCGTCGTCCACCCGCCCACATGGATCCGATCCCCGGGATACACGGGCACAGCCGTTTTCGGCGGAATCGGCTCCGGGCTGTCATTGAGGCAGGTGCCGTTGGTGGACCCCAGATCGGTGACCGTCACCCCGTCCCCGTCGATGTGCAGGATGGCGTGCGAGCGCGACACCGCGATATCCGCCGGAGCCACCGACAGATCGATCTCCGGGTGCAGACCCTGCGAGGCGCTGCGCTTGCCGATCAGCACATTGGGCCCCTGCAACGGAATTCGCCGATCCGGGTAGTAGTCGGGAAACTCCACCCGCTCCAGATCCGGCCCCTTCTGCGCCTGCATCCGCGCGTAGTGCGCGGGATCGGCGGTCACGGTGGCGACCCACACCGTCCCGGAGCCGTTGTTCAGCACCGTCGCGGCCGGATCGTTGATGTTGCGGGTGGCCCCCTCCGTGGCAGCCCACGCCGAGGCCGAATCCGGCTGTGCCGGGAACGAATCCGGCTGTGCCGAGGGCGCGTCGGGCTGTACCGGCGGCGCGGGCGGCGGTGTCGGCAGCGCCGAATCGTGCCCGCAGTTCTCGCAGAACCGTCCCTCCGAGGGCGCGCCGCAAGCCGGGCACAGTGCGGCCGCCGGGGTGGCGGCACCGAATCGTGCTGCGGGGGAGGCGGATCCGCCGACGATCGGCATCCCGCAGACGTCGCAGTAGTCGGTGGCGAGGGACTCGTGTCCGTCGGGGCACTGTGCCATCACGGCTCCTTGCGGACGCGGGCGGTCTTGGACGACCGCACGTCGAGGGCCATCTCGTCGACGGGATCGACCTTGTTGCGCAGCCGCACCGTGCCGGTCCGCTCGTCCACCACGTCGACCACGCTGAGCAGCAGCTTGGCGGTGTTCTCATTGCCGGACTCGGTCGCCAGGTGGTAGGCGCGCTGCAATTTGGCGGTGGCGGTGGCCAAGTCGCCCTGCTTGCGGGCGGTCAGCCCCTCCTGCACGGTCTGCGCCAGCTCGGCCTGCCCGGTGTAGTGCGCGACCCGGCGGCTGATTCGCGCGGACTTGTCGGTGTCGGTGGTCCAAGTGGCCTTCACCAGCCCCTGGCCCAGGATCTCGCCGTCGGCGAGCACGCTCACCCGCGCGGCCAGCTTCTCCCGATCCGGCGCGGCGGGCTCCACCTCGAGCTGCACGTGGTAGTCGCGATCCTCGGCGCCCCAGGAGCCCAGCGCGTATTCGCCGATCTGCGGCCCGATCTCGGTGCGCCGCGCGGTGAGATCCTCGATGAACGGCGCGACCTGCTTGACGAACACGATCTTGGCGCCCACCGGCGTCCACATGCGCAGCGTGAGTTCGGGAATCGTCTTCTCCATCGACGACGCCATCATGGCCGCGAAATCCTGGGCCAGCCCGTCGGCGGACTTCATTATGTCGACGGTGCCGTGCAGCGCGGAGGCGATGGCGCGCAACTCGTTCGGCTCCCAGTCCGCCCCGACGCCGCGGCAGTCACAGGTGAACACGCCTTCCGAGAGGCGGATCTCCTCGGCCAGCCGCTCGGGCTTCTCGTGCTCGTTCTTGCCGTCGGTGAGCAGGATGGCGTGCACCATCGCGCCGGGATGCTGCTGCGCGATCAGCCGCGACAGCCCCAGCCAGGTGCCGATGGCGGTGCCGCCGTGTGGGGACAGCCGATCCAGCGCGTGGCGGGCATTGGTGCGCTCGACGCGGCTCGCGATCGCGGAGGCCCCCTGGCGCGGATACACCACCTGGGCCTTGTCGGTGCCCTCGACGATGGCGAAGCGGGTGCCGTCGGGCATCACGTCCAGCGCGGCGAGGGTGGCGCGGCGCGCGCCGCCGAATTTGTCGGAGCCGCCCATGGATCCGGAGGTGTCGATGATGAGGATCTCGACCCGATCCTGCGGCGGCGCGGCCACCGCCAGTTCGTCGGTGGCCTCGACGGTGACGATGGCGTCGACCGTGCGGGCCCCGTCGGCGAGGTACTCGTTCTGGTCTACGGCGACCGAAAGGCCTTTGTGCTCAGCGGAAGTCACAGTGTGTCTCCTGAGGGTGTACGGGACGGAACAGGTACGAGGGCGACGGTGATGTTGTCCTTGCCACCCGCCCCCAGCGCGTGCTCGACCAGGGCGCGGGCCGCGGGCAGCGCGGGCAGCGTGCTGGTGAACCGCGACAGCGCCGCCGCCTCGGGCAGGTAGTTCCACAACCCGTCGGTGCACAGCAGCAGCACCCCGGGCGCGTCGGCGTGCAGCGACCGCACACAGTTGGGCGACCACTGCCCTTCGCTGTCGGCGCCCAGCCAGCGGGTGAGCACGTGGGCGTGCGGGCCGTCCATGGCGGTCTCGAGGTCGAGCAGGCCGTTGTCGACCATGGCCTGGGCCAGGGTGTCGTCGACGGTGAGCCGGTCGGAGCCGTCGCCGGTGCGCAGCCAATAGGCCCGGCTGTCACCGACATTCGCGACGGTGATGGCCGCGCCGCCGTCGTCCTCGAACTGGACGAGAGCCGACACGTAGGTGCAGGACGGGGATTTGCCGTCCGGCGTCCCGACCGCCTTGACCGCCTCCGCGGCGGCGGTGAGCCCGGCCATCACGCAGTCGTGCGGGGACCGGTCGGCGGCCAGCGCGGCCAGGCAGGCGTCGAGCCCGGCCCGGGCGGCCGCCCCGGAGGCCGCCTGCGGATCCTCGGAGGTGGAGACGCCGTCGCAGACCGCGATCACGGCCGCGGCCGGCCGCTCGGGAACCGTGCCGTCGAGGATGGCCGCGGCGACCGAGTCCTCGTTGCGGGCGTGCAGCAGACCGCGATCGGTGATCAGGTAGGCGGCCCCGAGATCCGCTTCGAAGCGATCGCGTTCGGGGCCGAGTTCGCCGCAGCTGGCGCAGTAGCCGTCGGGGTCGAATTCGGTTGCGCCGCAGCCGGTGCAGTCCGGTGCGGGGCTGGATTCGAAGGTGGCGGTGGTGCCGGTGACGGGGTCCATGCGCGCGTTGCGGGCGGCCGCCGCGACCGGCACGGTGGATCCGGAACCGGGCCGGAATTCCGTGGGCGGCAGGGCGATCAGCCGCATGCCGAGCTTCGCGCCGCACGCCTCGCAGAAGCGGTCGGTGTCGGCGGCGAAGGTGCCGCACTGCGGGCAGCGGGCCGTCACAGCACGGTCCTCGGGCGCACCGCGTTGGCCTGCTCCACGAGGGCGATGCGCTCCCACATGTCGTCGGTCTCGTGCGCCAGATCGCGATAACAGCGTTCCAAACCGGTGCGTACCCCCTGCTGATCGAGCGCCACCCCCAGCAGCGGGGAGTGGTCGGCGGGCACCCTGCCCAGCCCCAGCCATCGCAACGCCGCGTCCAGCACCCCCATACGGGCCTGGGCGGCACGGCGTTTCGAGTCCAGGGTCAGGCTATCGATCCGCTTGCCCGCATCGCGAACCAATTGTTCGGTGAGCTGACTCGGATCCGTCACCGCCAACAGCGTTTCCACCGCGGTCACCCCGGCCTCGTGATGCACCGCCGACGCGGTGTCCACCTGATCGAGCACGGTGACCGCGCCCCCGCGATCCCCGACCGCGCGCCGCACCCGCGCCGCCCCGAAGGCCGCGCTGGTGAAGGTGCGGTCGGTGCCCCACACCATGTCGTAGTAGCGGGTGGCGCGCTCACGCGCGGGGGCTGGGTCGGCCCCGGCGATCGGGACCGGTGCGACGGCGTGCCTGCCGTCGGGGACCGACAGGGCCTGTTCGGTGGCCAGCGCCTCGGCGTCGGCCGCCATGAGTTCGGCGGTGACGGCGAGGGCCAGTTTGGGGGCGGCCTCGCCGGGGAGCGCGCTGTAGAGGGCGTCGAATTCGGCTGCGGCGGAGGCCCAGTCGCGCTGTAGCAGGCGGGCCTGGCCCGCGAACCAGGTCAGTCGCCAGTCGCCCGCGAGGGCCTCGCCGACCTCGTCGAGGCGGCGCAGCGCGTCGTCGGGGTCGCCGAATTCCAGTGCGGCACGGATCAATCGGAGGGGGATCTCCACCGACTCGCCCTGTCCGGTGACCACCGAGGCCAAGCCCGCGGTGAGCTCTCGCTCCAGGTCGGCGGGTGTGCCCGCGCCGGTGGAGGCGAGCAGGGCCGCACCGCTGTCACTGGGATCGACCAGCGGGACCGGCAACGCGGCGATGATGGCCTGCGGATCGTCCGGCACCCGGTCGCCGACGCCGAAAACCCCACGCGGCGGGCCGAATCGGGTGGACAGGCCCGGGCGCGGCCGCCCGTCCTCGTCGGCGAGCACCTCGCGCAGGATGCCGGTGAGCTGATCGCTCATCTCGGTCATGGAGGTGAAGCGCGCGTCCGGGTCGGCGTCGGTGGCGCGCACCAGGAACCGGTAGAGCGATTCGTGTTTGGCCATGAGCGGTTCGGTGTCGGGGCCGGGCAGCGGCCCGAGTTCGTTGTTCACCGGCGGGATCCGCATGATCAGCGCCGCGAGCGTGCGGCCCACCGTGTACACCTCCGACGCCACGGTCGGGCCGGTCTCGGCGATCTCCTTGGCCTGGTATCCCGGTGTGCCGTAGATGGTTTCGTTCTGATCGTGCAGGCTGATGACCGCGCCCAGGTCGATGAGCTTGAGCTGCTCCTCGGTCTGCATCACGTTGTCGGGCTTGAAATCGCAGTAGGCCAGCCCGCGTTCGTGCAGGTACTCCAGCGCGGGCAGCATCTCGAGGATGTAGGCGATGGCGCGCGCGGGCGGCAGGTACCGCTGATCGGCCGTGCGCTGTTCGCGCAGCAGCTGTTTGAGCGATTTGCCGCCCACGTACTCCATGACGATGTAGCCGACCGGCTTCCCGTCGGGCCCGGTGTCCTCGGCGAAGTTGTAGATCCGCACGATATTCGGGTGATCGACCTGCGCGAGGAAGCGCTTCTCGGCCACCGCGGCCCGCATGGCGTCCACGTCACCGGTATTGAGCAGGCCCTTGAGCACCACCGGCCGATCGTCGACCTTGTGGTCCACCGCGAGGTAGATCCAGCCCAGGCCGCCGTGCGCGAGCGGGCCCAATACCTCGTACTGGCCGCCGACCACATCGGTGCGGGCCAGCTTGGGGGTGAAGGAGAACTTGGTGCCGCAGTGCGGGCAGAAGCCCTCGGCGCGACCGGGCTTGCCGTCGCGGCTGCGGCCGACCGGACGCCCGCACTTCCCGCAATCACGGTGGCTTTCCGGCACTTCCGCGTTCGTGAGCACGGCCTCGGCCGGATCCTTGCGCGGCACCGACGGCACCTTGACCATGCCCGCGCCCAACCGCCCGCGGCTGCCGCCGGTGGAGCCGGAACGCCCGGTGCGCACCGAACGGCCGCTGCGGGTGGCCCCGCTGCGCACGGTGGCTCCGCCACGGCTGCCGTGGCCGCTCTCGCGG
>NZ_JBSGBY010000438.1:0-7192 GCF_053601505.1 Nocardia sp. NPDC004722 | reverse complement strand
GGCATTGTCTCCCGGGCATTCTCATCATGATCGTGCTCGCCCTGCTGCTGCGCAGCCTGGTGGCGCCCTGGTACCTGATGGCCTCGGTGTTCCTCGGTTTCGCCGCGACGCTCGGCTCGGCGGTGTTGGTCTTCCAGCACGCCAAGGGCGATTCGGGTCTGATCTTCACGCTGCCGCTGATCATGTATCTGTTCGTGGTCGCGCTGGGCACCGACTACAACATCCTCATGGTGGCCCGGTTGCGGGAGGAGGCCCGCGAGGGTCACGATCCGCATCGCGCCGCGGCGCTGGCGCTGCGGCACACGGGCCCGACGGTGGCCGCGGCCGGTGTGATCCTGGCGGGCACGTTCGCCTCGATGATGGCGGCGGGCAATTCGGTGCTGACCTCGATGGGTTTCGCGATCTCGGTGGGTATCGCCATCGCCGCCTTCGTGATGGCGATGTTCTTCACCCCCGCGGTGACCGCACTGGTGGGTCGCCGGGCCTGGTGGCCGGGTCACGGTGGTGACGCCCAGGGGCAGTCGGAGGACTGGGAGAAGGAGTGGGCTCCCGAGGTGAGCGACGCCGCTCGCCGGTAGTCCCTCACGATGTTCCATAGGGCCGGGCCCGTCGCTCTCGCAGCGGCGGGCCCGGCTTTCGTGCTGGTCGGGTGGGGCTCATCAGCATCTGAACGAAACGTGTTTCAGTATTTTCCCCAAACCGCCACGCGCATAACTGGACAGCCGATACAGTTCCGCCCGAACCCAGACTCGGTTCGGTGTGGCCCGACTATGCCGAACCGTCCCGGGCCGGCCGATCACAATCCTCTGTTCCCAGGTCGGCCGGCCCACCCCTTCGTTTTCGTCAGTGCACGGTGACGTGCCAGACCACCGCGGCGGCCAGCGCGCCCGCGCCGTTCACCGCCCAGTGCAAGGCGATCGGCGCGAGCAGGCTGCCGCTGCGTCGCCGCAGCCAGGTGAACACCACGCCCGCACCCGCGGTGGCGATCACCGCGAGCCCGATGCCGAGCAGCTGCCCGGCCGGTCCGCCCCCGAGGAATCCGGTCAGACCCTTGTTGCCGCTGGTCAGGCCAAGAGACGAGGCGATGTGCCAGAGCCCGAAAAGCATTGACCCGGCTGCGAATACGCCGCGCGCACCGACCACCCGGTCCAGGGTGCCGTGCAGGACGCCGCGGAAGGCGAGCTCCTCGGGGATCGCGGTCTGCAGCGGGATCACGATCATGGACGCGATGAGCGCGCCCGAGACGGCGGCGTAGCGGCTGTTGAGGAAGAACGGCCGCGTGATGGGCAGCAGCGCCCCGATCGCCACCGCGGCGAGCACTACGCCGACCGCAGCCAGCGCCCAGAGGGAGCCCTGTCGCCACTGCCGGGGCGAGAGTCCGAGGTCCTCCCAGCCCAGTCCGCGGCGGCGGACCAGCGCCACCAGCACCACCGCGGCGATCGGCACCGAGACGATGCTGGCCCACTGGTTGGTGAAGTGGGCGATGAGGTTCGTTCCGATGAGAACGATGACGACGACAGCCACATCGATGTAGGCGTGCAGCTTGTGGCCGGGCGGGGTGGGCGGGGTGTCGAGCTCTTGGACCTCGTCCAGCGCCGCAACCGTGCCGTTATCGTTTCGAGACATTGCGGCCAGTGTACGAGCGAATTCTTGGAAATCGCTTCGAATGTGGTTAATCCCGCTGCCAACCCGCATAGTCGTCCCACGCTTGCAGGGTCCGGGCGGTTCGAAACCGGCGGGGTTCGCGGGTGATCGGATCGGTGAATTCCAGCGTCGAGGCCAGCAGTTGCAGCGGCCGGGTGTAGTCGTCGACCGGTTTGTCGGTGAGTTCGGGATAGAAGTCGTCGCCCAGGATGGGTACCCCGAGGCCGTTCATATGCAGCCGGAGCTGATGGGTGCGCCCGGTGCGCGGCCGCAGCCGGTAACGGCCCAGTCCGTCGCGGTGCTCGAGCAACTCGACGAGGGTCTCGGCATTGGGTTCGCCCTCGGTCTCGTACGCCTGCAGTACCTGCTTTTCCTTGACGATCCGGCTGATGACCGTGCGCGGAAGTTCCAGTGCCGGATCGTATGCCGCGATCGCCTCGTACTCCTTGAACACCAGCCGCTTGTGGAACATGGTCTGATACGCCCCGCGCCGAGCCGGATTCACGATGAACAGCACCAACCCGGCGGTGACCCGGTCGAGGCGATGCGCCGGGACCAGATCCGGCAGGTCGAGTTCGCGGCGCAGTTTCACCAGGGCGGTCTGCAAGATGTGCTGCCCGCGCGGGATGGTGGAGAGGAAGTGCGGCTTGTCCACCACGAGGATGTCCTCGTCGCGGTGCACGATGCCGATGGGGAAGGGGACCTCGGTCTCGGCGGGCAGATCCCGGTGGAACCACACCGCGCCGCCGGGCGTGTAGGGCGTGTCGAGGCTGATCGGTCCGGTCAGATCGACGATGCCGCCCTCGCGCAGCAGTTCGTCGATGCGTTCGGGGCGAACGCGCGGCAAACGCTCGACGAGGTGGTCGCGGATGGTCGCCCAGTCGCCCTCTTCGGGCAGTCGCAACCGGGCCGGATCCAGTCCGTGCCGCTTGGGGAGCGGGGGTTGCTGACGGCGTCTCACTCGTCAAACCCTAGCCCCAGGGACTGTACGGACCAGGGGGTACGGTTGGCCCACGCCTGGAATGTCCGGGTTCAATTGGACGAGTAGGGGTCTCGTGTATCCGGATCCGAATCAGCAGTACCCACAGGCTCCCCAGCCGGGATACGGGCAGCCGGGATACGGACATCAGCCGGGCTATGGGCAGCCGGGATATCCGCCCGGGTACCCGTCGCCGCCCGGCTATCCGATGGGCGCGCCGCCCTCGCAGGGCACCAACGGCCTGGCCATCGCATCGTTCGTGCTGAGCCTGCTGGGCTTCTGTTTCCTGGGCATCCCGTTCGGCATCATCGCGCTGAATCAGATCAAGCAGCGCAACCAGGGCGGGCGCGGGCTGGCCATCGCGGGTCTGGCCATCTCCGGACTCTCGGTGCTGCTCGCGGTGGCCATCTTCGCGCTGGCGGCGCTCGGCGCCTCGAAAGAGTCGGCGTCGCCGGACTATCCGACTCGCTCGGTGGAGCCGTCGGCGCCGACGTCGGTCTCCATCGCGGACGTGAAGACCGGTGACTGCGTGCAGTCGATCGAGGAGCGGCAGCACATTCAGAACCTGACCCTGGTGCCGTGTGCGAGCGAGCACGACGCCGAGGTGATCGCGCAGGTGCATCTGGATGGCTCATGGCCCGGGTCGGATGACGCCGCCTTCAAGAAGGCCAACGACTCCTGCGCGGACCAGATCGACAAGATCTTGAGCCACAGCACGATGTACGGGCAGTTGGAGAACTTCATCCTGTATCCGTCCACCGAGGCGCAGTGGAATCTGTCCAAGGGCAGGGCGACGTGCATGGTGCACTACTCCACCGGCACGAAGCTGAAGGGAAAGGTCCCGCGCTGACGTCGGTATGGTCGTACAGCAAAAGTTAGCCTAACCTATCTTCTCGCCGGTGTTCGTGGGAGCGCCGGACGCGAGGAAGGTGGGAGGCGGACTGATGACGGTCGAGTCACCGCCCGCGGTCGAGGCGCAGACCCTCGATCCGGGCCCGGGCGCAGCCGAGGGGGGCGCGCCGGACGCCAAGGCCGAGGCGAAGGCCCGGCGGCGGCGAGAGGCGCAGGCGCGCAAGGAGATTCTCGCCCCGGTCAGCGGGCCGCTGAGCATCGCCGGAGTGATCGTCGCGGTCGCCGCGGTGTGCTCGGTGCTGCCGTTCCTGCTGATCGTGTCCGCCTGCCGCGAGTTGCTCGCCGCGACCCCCGACGCCGACCGCGTGTGGCGGCTGCTGCTGTTCGCCGTGCTGGTCCTGGTCGTCCGGGCGATCTTGCAGGCGGCCGCCCTGACCTGGTCGCACGCCGTGGACGCCCGCTACCAGCTGAGCCTGCGACGGCTGCTGGCCGACAAGCTGACCCGGGTCCCGCTGGGCTGGTTCGGTGAGCGCAGCTCCTCGGAGGTGAAGAAATACCTGCAGGACGATGTGGAGGCGCTGCACTACCTGGTGGCCCACGCGCGGCTGGACTTCATCGGCTCGGTGACGGTCCCGCTGGTCACCCTGATCTACCTGGCCACCGTCGACTGGCGGCTGACCCTGGTGCTGCTGCTGCCGCTGGTGATCTACGCGCTGTGCATGCGCGCCATGCTGGACGAGCCCGGCCGCCAACGACTTTCGGCCTACAACGCGGCCGAGCAGCGCACCCGCGCGGCGACCGTCGAGTTCGTGGACGGCATCCAGGTGGTGCGGGCCTTCGGCCGGGCGGGCAAGGCGCACAGCGAGTTCCGTGAGGCCGTGGACGCGCAGACCGAGCGGCTGCGGCAGTTGAAGATGCCGGTGATGACCGTGCAGTCGTTGTCGGACACGGTGGTCGCGCCGGTGTTCGTCATGCTGCTGGTCGTGGTGGCCGGGCTGGCGGGCGTCGGCCTGCACTGGCTCGAACCGCTGGATCTGCTGCCGTTCCTGCTGGTCGGGCTCGGGCTGGGCAGTTCGCTGCTGGGGCTGGGCTACGGCGCGCAGGCGCTGCGCACGGCCGGTGACGCGGCGCTGCGGCTGCACGAGTTGCAGGCGACACCGGAATTGGCTTCCGGCTCGGGCGAATCGGCGTCCAATGACGCGGCGGCCGGGCTGATCCGTTTCGAGAACGTGCGTTTCGGCTACCGCGACGAGCACGAGGTGCTGCGCGGCATCGACCTCGAGCTCGCGCCGGGCACCATGACCGCCCTGGTCGGCCCCAGCGGCTCCGGCAAGTCCACGCTGGCGAAGCTGCTGCCCCGCTTCTACGACGTGAACTCCGGCCGGATCACCCTGGGCGGCCGCGATATTCGCGACATCCCCAGCGACGAGCTGTATCGCACGGTCGGCTTCGTCTTCCAGGACGTGCGCCTGATCCGCGGCACCGTCGCCGACAATCTGCGCCTGGCCAGTCCCGACGCCGACAGCGCGGCGCTGGAGCGCGCGGCCCGCGCCGCCCGCATCCACGACCGCATCCTGGCCCTGCCGCGCGGCTACGACTCCGAGATCGGCGTCGACGCCATCCTCTCCGGCGGTGAGGCACAGCGCCTTTCGATCGCTCGCACCCTGCTGGCCGACACCCCGATCCTGGTTCTCGACGAGGCCACCGCCTTCGCCGACCCCGAATCCGAGGCGGCCGTCCAGGACGCCCTGGCCGAACTCGTCTCCGGTCGCACCGTCCTGGTGATCGCCCACCGCCTGCACACCATCACCGGTGTGGACCGAATCCTGGTGCTGGACAACGGCACCCTCGTCGAACAGGGCACGCACGCCGACTTGCACACGGCAGGCGGCCTCTACCAGCGCCTCTGGGAAATCAACGCGGCGGCCCTCGAATCCATCGCGGACACCGAGGGGTCGTCCGAAGCCCCGCGCGGGACCACTATCAAGACGGATGGCGAGGTTCATCGATGATCCGCAAGGTGTTGGGGCTGATTCCAGGCGAATATGCCCATCTCACGCCGCGATTGCTGTTGTGCATTCTGGCGCAGGCGTTGTCGCAGGCAGCGGCTTATGTGCTGCTGGTGCCGGTGTTGCAGGCGCTGTTCGACAATGAGCTGGGTCGGGCCTGGTGGTGGTCGTTGTGGCTGGGGCTGGCGGTGTTGGCCGTGGTGGTGTTCGGGTATGCGCAGTCGCTGCTGGGATTGCGCATCGGGGTCGGGATGCAGCACGGGTTGCAGACCGAGCTGGGGGATCGGCTGAACGCGTTGCCGCTGGGCTGGTTCGACGGGCGGCACGCGGGTGAGCTGTCGCGGGTCGTGGTGGAGAACGTGCGCGAGGTGCAGGGGCTGATCGCGTATCTGCTGGCGAAAATGCTGACCGGCGTGCTGGTTCCGCTCGGGGTGGCCGTCGGCATGCTGTTCGTGGACTGGCGGATCTCGCTGGCCATGCTGGTGGCGGCCCCGCTGCTGTTCGGGGTGAACCTGTGGGCGAATCGCAGCTACACCGGCGCGGACGAGCGCATGCACGAGGCGGCGACCGAGGCGAACGCCCGGGTGCTGGAATTCGCTCAGGCGCAACCGGTGCTGCGTTCGCTGGGCGCGGTCGGCGCGGGCAATCGCGCCCTGGACGCGGCCCTGGCCCGGCAGCGCAAGGCGGCCTCGGGCCTGCTGGTCGCCGCCGTGCCCGGCCTGATCGTGTTCGCGCTGGTGGTGCAGGCCCTCTTCCTGGTGCTGGTGTACCTGGTGGTGGGCCGGGCCACCGACGGCGCGATCACGGCCGCCGCGGCCATCGCGCTGATCGCGGTGAGTTCGCGTTTCATCGAGCCGCTGACCCAGGCCGCGCAGCTGGGCGGCGCCCGGCGCGCCGCCGCGGCCGCCGCCGATCGGGTGACCGCGCTGCTGGCGGAACCGGCACTGCCGCAACCGGATGCGCCGATCACCGTCGGTGCGCCGGGGGTCGAGTTCGAGGGTGTGAGTTTCGGTTACGACTCCGGCAAGCAGGTGCTTTCCGATATCTCCTTCACCGCCGCGCCCGGCACCACGACGGCGATCGTGGGCCCGAGCGGTTCGGGCAAATCCACGCTGTTGCGCCTGGTGGCTCGTTTCCACGACGTCGATTCCGGCCGGGTCGTGGTGGGCGGCAACGACGTTCGCGAGCAGCCGACCGAGACCCTGCTGAATCAGCTGGCCCTGGTCTTCCAGAACGTCTATCTCTTCGATCGTTCGGTGCTGGAGAACATTCGGGCCGGTCGCCCGGACGCGACCGATGAGGAGGTGCTGCGCGCCGGCGCGGTGGCCCGGGTCGACGAGATCGCCCAGCGCCTGCCCGAGGGCTGGCAGACGTCGGTCGGCGAGGGCGGTTCGGCGCTGTCCGGCGGTGAGCGCCAGCGGGTTTCGATCGCCCGCGCGCTGGTCAAGGACTCGCCGATCGTGCTGCTGGACGAGGCCACCAGTGCGCTGGATCCGCAGAACGAGGCGGTCGTGGTGCGCGGCGTGCACGAACTCACCAGGGGCAGAACGGTACTGGTGGTGGCGCATCGGCTGGCGACCATCGCGCACGCCGATCAGATCCTGTTCATGGATGCCATCGAGCGCGGCGATCACCCGAGCTGGACCCTGAAGGTCCAGATCATGCCGGTCGCCGAGGCGGAGAACTACCGCTTCAACCCGTTCGACCT
>NZ_JBSGBY010000437.1:0-7215 GCF_053601505.1 Nocardia sp. NPDC004722 | reverse complement strand
ATTGTCAGAGGTTCCGTACAAGGTCCCGGATCCTTTCCAGAGCAGCGGTGGAGAGTTCGTCGGTGCCGCCCACCGACACGTGTCCCGCGGACACCAGGTCGCTGACCAGCACTCGCGCCACTCCGATCGGAACCCGCAGGGCGGCACCGATTTCGGCGATGGAGTGCGGGCGCTGGCACAGTCTTACCACCCGTTCGAGCTCGAAGCGCAATGGCGCGGAAAGCGCTGCGGGAGTGGCGCGTACGAGGGTCTCGATGCGCAGGCCGTCGACCACGGGGGTGGTGCGCCCGGATGTCATCATGAACGGTCGCACGACCTGCTCCTCGGCCTCGGCGGATCGCTTCTCCCGCAAGGGATCTCCATCGGCCGCTGCGGCGCCGGACCACCCGGTGGGACGGGTGAGCGCGATCATGCGCTCGTCCGGAAGCCGGTGCGAATCGTTCATCGGCTCAGCGACTCCCGCAACTCGGAGATCAGGGCGGGAGTCAGCAGCGCCCCGGCCCGGTCGGCCAGCACGGCCATCTGATAGCCGACCAGGCCGATATCGGCCGTCATGTCGGCGATCACGCCGATGCAGCTGCCGTTGGCCATGGACGACACCAGCAGGAACCCGCGGCCCATCTCGATCATGATCAGCCGCAGACCGTCGAAATCGTAACTGCGCGAAGCGCTTCGGCCCAGACTGGTGAGTCCGGAGACGATGGCGGCGAGCCGGTCGGCCGCCGAGCGGTCCAGGCCCGCGGACATGGCCATGAGCAGGCCGTCGGAGGAGACCGCGACGGCGTCGCGCACGCCGTCGGTGGTGCGGACGAAGTCGGCCAGCAGCCAGTTGAAGGTGTGCGGATCGGTGTCGGTGTAGTGGGTTGTCACCCGGGGTCCCTCCTATGCTGTCGATCCGGGTACGGGCGGTTCGCCGCCCTGCCCGCGTTGATGCCCGGCCCGGAATCCGGCGAGCATGCTGCGCACCTGGTCTGGTGAACGGTCCGCGGGCCGTTCGGCCGCTGGCGCGTTGCCCGGTGCGGGCACGGTGTTGCTGCCCGGTGTGGACCCTGTGTTGCTGCCCGGTGTGGACTCCGAATTATCGAGAGTCTTCCTGGTGCGCTTGACGAGACCGTTTCGCGTACGTTGCACCTCGGGGACGGCTCCCGAAACCTCGGGCCCGGCGCTCGGTGAGCCCGGCGCGACCGGACGCACCGCATGCCCGTTCACCGGGGCCGGAATCGACTGTGCCGCAATGGTGGCGACCGCCGCGCCGTTGCGCACGGCGGGCTGCGGCGTGGCGGGCCGGGGCGCACCGATCTGGGGGATCGCGAACGATCCGGTCGCGGGGCCGCCGAGCAGCCGCTCCGCCGCGGTGGCATGCGACGGCTCGACCGGGGCGACGGGCCGATTCGGGGCGGGCTCGGGAACGTCGATCGGTTGTGGCGCCCCGGTGGGAGCGGAGGCGCTGAATGCCGCTGCGCCGCTGTCGAAGACGTGGCCGGTACCGAAGACGGTGGCGGTGTCGAACAGCGGGTCGGTGGCCGCCGGCGCCGCGGGGGCGGGTTGGTCGATGCCGCCGGGCACGGAACTGTGCCGTCCGCGCGTCGGCTCGGGCATGGTGTCCGCCACCGTCGGAAGCTGCGCTCCCACGGCGTGTTTGGCGTCCTCGGGCGGCGCGGGCCGTTCGCTGGCCGGATCGCCGAGCAGTTCGGCGGGCAGCAGTATCCGCGCCACCACGCCGCTGGTGGGCGAGACGGTGAGTTCGACCTCCACACCCAGTCGCCGGGCCAGGCGGCCGACGACGTAGTGGCCCAGGAATCGGGTCGGGGCCACCAGGAAGTCGGCCTCGCCCGCCAAACGGGCATTGGCGGTGGCGAGTTGCTCGCGCGGCATGCCGACGCCGTGGTCGACGACGGCGATCATGTACCGCGCCCCGAGTTTCCGTCCGTAGATCTCGACCTCGAGGTCGGGCGGCGAGAACGACAGCCCGTTCTCGATGAGCTCGGCCAGCATGTGCGCGACCTCGCTGACGTGCGCGCCCGCGATGGCGGTCTCGTCCACCCGCCGCAGCACCACGCGGCGGTAGTCGTCCACCTCCGAGAGTCCGGCACGGATGACGTCGGTCAGCGGAATCGGTTTGGACCAGCGCCGCGGACTGGACTCGCCCACCAGCACCAGCAGGCTCTCGGCATTGCGGCGCATGCGGGTGGCCAGATGGTCCAGCTCGAACAGGTTGCCCAGCGCGCTGGGATCGAGCTCCTCGCGCTCGAAATCACTGATCAGCCCGAGTTGGCGGCGCACCAGGTTCTGATTGCGCCGGGCCAGGTTGGCCATGGACTCGGTGGTGTTGCGGCGCAGCCGGGCCTGGGCGGAGGCGAGTTCGTAGGCGGTGGTCTGCACCCGGTCCAGCGCGGTGGCCACGGAAGCGATCTCCGCACCGGCGCTCGCGTCGGCGCGCACCGGCTCCGGCGGGTCCGGGTCGGCGGCCTCGGAGTCCTGCCAGGCGGCGATGAGCTGCGGAAGTCGTTGCCCGGCCACCGCATCGGCCTCCTGCGCGAGGTCGGCCAGCGGCCGCACGATGGCCCGGACGCTGGCCACCACCAGCGCCACCTCGGCGGCGATGGCGAGTGCGGCGGCGAGCACGAACAGCGTCAGGCGCAGTGCGGCGTCGCGGCGCAGATCGTTCGCGCGCGAGGTGATCTCGTCGCCCACACTGCGCTGCACCTTGCGCTGGCCGTCGATGATGGCGCGCAGGTCACGCCACCAGTCGCCGTCGTTCACCGCCTCGGTGAGCGGCCCGCGCTCGGAGGCGATGGCGACGGCTTCCGCGTCGCCCGCGCGCACCGAGGCGTCGGTGCGCATGGCATTGGCGAGCAGGGTGCGCTGGCCGGGTGTGGCGTCGCGTTCGAAGGACGTCACCGCGGCCTGTTTGGCGGCGCGGATGTCGAGGAACTTCACGTACTCGCCGGGCCCGAACCCCCCGGCGGCGAAGACGCCGTTGAGGAATCCGCGTTCCTGTCCGGTGAACTCCTTGACGTCGCCGAGCGCGTAGAGCGTTTCCAGGCCGCGCCACAACTGGCCGTCGGGCGCGCTGTCGAGGCCGGGCCGGGTCTGGTTCAGCGCCGCGATGGCGTTGGTGTAGAAGCTGAACGAGGCCGCGCGGTCGGCGCGTCCGGCGTCCACGTCGGCGCGGTTGGCTGTCACCCCGGAGAACTGCCCGAGCGCGGTCCGCACGAGATCCGCGCCCGGCGGATTGCCGCCCAGCGTCGAATTCAGCTCCTGCAGTGCGCTGTCGGTGGCCATCCGCTGATTGCCCACCGCGGGGCGCGAGGCGGTGTCACCGGCGAGCAGGCCGTTGGTGAGGCCGCGTTCGCGCTGCACCTCGTGCACCAGGTCCTGGACGTCCAGCGCGAGGCGGACGGCGCGGGTGGTGTCGCCGGTCTGGCGGTACCCGGCCACCTCGCGGGCGACGATGACCGTCAGCAGCGCCAGCACCAGCGCCACCGACACGATGAGAATGCGGCGTAGCCGGGCTCGAATGGTGCGCGGTCGCAACAGCTCCAAGGTGGGCGTGAGCTTCGCGTCACCGGAAGGCGACACGGCATCACCGGAGGGCAACACCGCATCACCGGAGGGCAACGCTTTCGCCGGACGCACTTTCACTCCGTCTCCCGTAACTCAGCTGGTGTGCCGACCCGAGCCGCGCACTTGGAGAATGGTCAGCAACGTCGCACAGGGCGAGCGGGTGCCGCAATGTGAAAACGGGTCTGTGTGGTGTGCGGAACTCGCCGTCCGGCGCGCTATTACGAATCTGGTCACAATGTGTGAGAAGCAGATGTGATCTCCGCGTCGCCGGGGAAACAATGGGGTGAACAACGGCTCACCGCTGTTCGACTATCCCGAACAGCTCAATCGCTGGCTGGTCCTGATCAAATGGTGGCTGCTGGCGATTCCGCAGTATCTGATCGTCGCGGCATTCATGGGCGGCGGCCGGAATATGGTGTCGCTGTTGCCGACGCCTCCCTGATGACCGACGTCTATCCGCCGTTCCGGCTGGATCAGGGTGCGAGGGAGCCCGACGCCGCCGCCTCGTAGAGCCGGCGCACCACGTCCTCGATGTCGGGTTCCTCGATGGACAGGTCGCGGACCTCCGCGCGGGCGGAGACGGCCGCGAGCAACTGTGCGGCAGTGGTGATCTCGGTGTCGAAGGCCAGCCGCTGCCGCATGCCCGCGCCCGCGCTGTCGAGCAGTTTGGCCCCGGGCAGGTCCGACAGGTCCGGGGTGGGCTCGGCGAGATCGACGGTCAGCACCCGTTGTGCGCCGACGGTCGCGCCGAGCCCGGTCAGCGAACCGTCGTAGACCAGCCGCCCGTGATCGACGACCAGCACCCGTTCGCACAGCCGCTCGATATCGCCCATGTCGTGCGTGGTGAGCAGCAGGGTGGTGCCGCGCTGGGTGCGCTCGTGGCGCAGGAATTCGCGTAATCGCTGCTTGGACAACACATCCAGGCCGATGGTCGGCTCGTCGAGAATGATCAGTTCGGGTTCGTGCAGCAGCGCCGCGGCGACTTCCGCGCGCATGCGCTGGCCCAGCGAGAGTTGCCGCACGGGGGTGTCGAGGGTGCCGTCCATCTCCAGTCGCCCGACCAGTTCGTCGGTGCGGTCGCGCGCGGTGTGCGGGGGCAGCCGGTGGATGGCCGCCAGGATCGAGAACGATTCGCGCAGTGGCAGATCCCACCACAGCTGTGAGCGCTGCCCGAACACCACGCCGATGCGCCCGGCCAATTCGCGCCGCTGCCGGACCGGGTCCAGGCCGCAGGTGCGCAATCGTCCGGCGGTGGGCACCAGGATGCCGGTGATCATCTTGATGGTGGTGGACTTCCCGGCCCCGTTCGCGCCGATGTACCCGACCGCCGCACCGGGTTCCACCCGGAAGCTCATCGAGTCGACGGCGGTCAGCAGTTCCCGCCGTCGCCGCCAGCGCCCCTCCTTGCGGCTGAGCACGAAAGTCCGTGTCAGGTCCTCGATATCGATGATCGCACCGCTCACCCGCCGCCTCCTTGATAGTGCCGGGTTCCCAGTCGCCACAGGAACAGCGCCGCGCTCCACACCCACAGCGCCGCGATCGGCGCGGCCCAGGCCAGCCAGTTCGGCAGCAGGGCCGGGCCGGGCAGTCCGAGCAGGGCGATGGTGGGCAGATACGAGGTGAAGGCGACCGGAACCAGAAATCCGAAAACGAGTTTCATCGGTGTGGGGAACACCGAGGTCGGCTGCATGGAGGCGTACGACCCGCCGTAGGTGAAGGAATTGGTCAGCTCCGCGCCGTCGATCAGGAAGAACTGTACTCCCGCCGCGCACACGAAAAGTCCCGCGAAGATGAGGATTCCGGACAGCAGGGTGAGCGCGAACAGGATGACGTGCGCGGGCGTCCAGGCAATGTCGTTGCGCGCCAGCCCGAATGACAGCACGGTGGTCGCGACCGCGATGCGCGCCACCCGGCGCAGTTGCAGATCGCTGGTCATCAGTTGCAGCAGTAATGGTTGCGGCCGCAGATAGAAGGCGTCCAATCGGCCCATGCGGATATAGGTGGGCAGCGTGTCGGCGTGCCCCACGACCATGTCGGCGATGGCGAAACTGGTATTGCTGAGCCCGAACAGCAGCAGCATGCCGTCGAGATCGAGTCCGCCCAGGCGCGGCACATTGTGGAAGATCACCCACATTTCACCGAATTCCACCACCCCGATCAGGAAGGCGCTCAGCAGATCCGTGGCGAAGGACAGCGGATAGGCGCGCTGGGCGCGCAGCCGCGAACCCAGCACGGCGCGGTAGGGCGTGAGCCGGGAGGGGAGCGTCTCAACCACCCTGCACCTCCAGCTTGCGGCGTCCGGCGCGGAGTAGCAGCTGGCCCACCCCCACCAGTATCACCAACCAGAAGCACTGCACGACAACGAGTTCCAGGGCATCGAACCCGGTGGTCCGGGCCGAGAGCACGTCGATGGGCCATTGCAGCATGGACGGGAAGGGGGTGGCGTAGGCGATGACGCGCAGCCAGGTCGGAAACAGGTGCAGCGGCGCGAACAATCCGGCCAGGAAGGTGCCCAGGATCATGTGCAGCGCACGCAGTCCGCGGGTTTCGATGAGCCAGAATCCGGCCAGGCTGACCGCGAACATGGACAGGAACGACAGGGTCATGGCCAGCAGCAGGCTGAATCCGCCCAGCAGGTAGGGGCCCGCGGTGGTGGGGAAGGCGAGGCCGAAGGTGACCACGCCGACCAGGATGCTGGGCACCGCGCGGGCCAGCAGGGTGCAGGCGGCCCGTCCCAGATATTCGGCCAGGTGCGCGAATTGGATGTCGATGGGCCGCAGGAAGTCGATGACCACGTCGCCGGTGTGGATGCGTTCGACGATGTCGGGCACGATCCAGAAGGCGATGGCCCCCAGCAGCCCTTGCGAGAGCCAGATGTAGGCCCCGATGGTGCCGCGGTCGTAGCCGCCGAAGCCGTGGTTGGCGTGCACGGCCGCGCCGAGTACCGCGGCCCGGACGAAGCCGAACACCAGGTTGGTGAACAGACCGGCCAGCATGGCGAGCCGGTAGTGCGATTGTCTGCGGAACCCTGCCTTGACCAGCTGCCAGTAGACCCCCACGTCGCTGCGCACAAGAGGTTGACGCTACGGGCAAAGGCGGTGTCGGGGGCCGGGTTCGGTCAAAACGCTGCGAGGTCTGGCGGGATTTGTCGAAAATGGTCATGTTTCACACTGGGGTTTGGTAGAAACATCAGCGTTTCACTTTGTTGCGACGCGAGGACCCTGCTGATGACCATTGCCGAATCGACCGTTTTCGAGGCGCTCGAGTCCAATGTGCGTGGCTACTGCCGTTCCTGGCCGACCGTCTTCGACACCGCGCGCGGCGCCTGGCTGACCGACGAGAACGGCAAGGACTACCTCGACTTCTTCGCGGGCGCGGGCACGCTGAACTACGGGCACAACAACCCGGTGCTCAAGCAGTCGCTGCTGGACTACCTGATCGGCGACGGCATCACCCACGGCCTGGACATGTCCACCGTCGCCAAACGCCGTCTGCTGGAAACGATTCGCGAACTGGTGCTCACCCCGCGCGGACTCGACTACAAGGTGCAGTTCCCCGGCCCGACCGGAGCCAACGCGGTCGAGGCCGCACTCAAGCTGGCGCGCAAGGTCACCGGCCGCACCGGCATCCTGAACTTCACCAACGCCT
>NZ_JBSGBY010000436.1:0-7241 GCF_053601505.1 Nocardia sp. NPDC004722 | reverse complement strand
GGCACCGCGATCGAGATTCCGCATGTGATCGCGGGCAAGGAGCGGCGCAGCGCGGGGGCGACGGTCGATGTGGTGCAGCCGCATCGGCATTCGGCGGTGTTGGGGACGATCACGGTGGCCGAGGCGCAGGATACCGCCGAGGCGATCGAGGCGGCCGTCGCGGCGGCTCCGGCCTGGCGGGCGTTGTCGTTCGACGAGCGCGCGGCGGTGTTCCTGCGCGCGGCGGATCTGCTGTCGGGTCCTTGGCGGGAGACGGTGGCGGCCGCGACCATGCTGGGGCAGTCGAAGAGCGCCTATCAGGCCGAGATCGACGCACCGTGTGAGCTGGTGGATTTCTGGCGGTTCAATGTGCATTTCGCGCGGGGCATTCTGGCGGAACAGCCGATTTCGGTGCCGGGCGTGTGGAATCGCGTGGAGTACCGGCCGCTGGAAGGGTTCGTGTACGCGATCACGCCGTTCAATTTCACCGCGATCGCGGGCAATCTGCCGACCGCGCCCGCACTCATGGGCAATACGGTGGTGTGGAAACCGTCTCCCACGCAAGCGTTTTCGGCGTACTGGACGATGCGACTGCTGGAGGCGGCGGGCCTGCCGCCCGGCGTGATCAATCTGGTGCACGGGCACGGGCCGGAGGTCTCGGCGGTCGCCCTGGCCGATCGGCGGCTGGCGGGTATCCACTTCACCGGGTCGACGGGGACGTTCCAGCATCTGTGGCGGTCGGTGGCGGAGAATATCGCCGGGTACGACACCTATCCGCGGCTGGTCGGGGAGACCGGTGGCAAGGATTTCGTGGTCGCGCACAGCTCGGCGGATCCGAAGGTGTTGAGTACGGCGCTGATTCGCGGGGCGTTCGATTATCAGGGCCAGAAGTGTTCGGCGGCGTCGCGGGCGTTCATCCCGAAGTCGGTGTGGTCGAGGATGTCGGGTGATTTCCTCACAGCGGTATCGGAACTGACCTACGGGGATGTCACCGATTTCACCAACTACGGTGGCGCGCTGATCGATCGGCGCGCCTTCGACCGTAATGTGGCGGCGCTGGAACGGGCCAAGGCGACACCGAGCCTGACCGTGCTCACCGGTGGCCGTGCCGACGACAGCGTGGGCTGGTTCGTGGAACCGACCGTGCTGCTGGGTGAGGATCCCGCCGACGAGGCGTTCCGCACCGAGTATTTCGGGCCGATTCTGGCGGTGCACGTCTACGACGACGCGACCCCGGACGGCTTCGAGAACGTGCTGGGCCTGGTCGATCGCGGCTCGCCCTACAGCCTCACCGGTGCGGTGATCGCGCAGGACCGGGCCGCCGTCGCCACCGCGACCGAGCGACTCCGGTTCGCGGCGGGCAACTTCTACATCAATGACAAGCCCACCGGTGCGGTGGTCGGGCAGCAGCCCTTCGGCGGTGCGCGCGCCTCGGGCACCAATGACAAGGCCGGCTCCGCGCAGAATCTGCTGCGCTGGGCCTCGACCCGGACGATCAAGGAGACCTTCGTGCCGCCGACCGAGCATCGGTATCCGCATCAGGAGGTCGCGACGGAAGTGGGGGAGCGCTGATGTTCACCACCGTGCTGCGGCCCGCGCTGCTGGCGGCCTCCCGGTCACCGCGGGTGGAACGCTCCGTCACCTCGATGGCGACGACCCGGAAGATGGTGCGGCGCTTCGTCGCCGGAGAAACCGAGACGCAGGCGGCCACGGTCACCGCCGACCTGCTGGATTCGGGCCGGTACGCGAGCATCGACTATCTGGGCGAGGACACCACCGATATCGAGCGGGCGCAGGCGACCGTCTCGCACTACCTGACGCTGCTGGGGATCTTGGAGGAGTTGCCGGGGTCCACAGGAACGGTTCGGCCGCTGGAGGTTTCGCTCAAGCTCTCGGCGCTGGGCCAGTCGCTGCCCCGCGACGGGCACGCCATCGCGCTCGAGCACGCCCACAAGATCTGCACCGCCGCCGCGGCCGCGGGCGTGTGGGTCACGGTGGACGCCGAGGACCACACCACCACCGATTCCACGCTGGGTGTCGTGCGTGCGCTGCGGGAGGATTTCCCGTGGGTGGGGACCGTGTTGCAGGCGTATCTGATGCGCACCGAGGGCGACTGCCGGGACATGTCGGGTCCGGGATCGCGAATCCGCCTGTGCAAGGGCGCGTATCGGGAGCCAGCCGAGGTGGCGTATCAGGATCGGGACGCGGTCGACGCGTCGTATCTGCGCTGCCTCGACATCCTGATGGGCGGGCTGGGCTATCCGATGATCGCCACCCATGACCCGGTCATGTTGGAGGCGGCGGCCGGGTATCTGCGTTCCGGCCGCCGTGGCGTCGACGGGTTCGAATTCCAGATGCTCTACGGCATCCGCGACGACGAACAGCGGCGGATCGTCGGCACCGGCGCGCATCTGCGCATCTATGTGCCCTACGGCGATCAGTGGTACGGCTACTTCATGCGCCGCCTGGCCGAGCGCCCGGCCAACCTCGCGTTCTTCCTGCGATCGTTCGGTCCGGGCGCGCGGCGTTGATGTGCTTGTGTCACACCGTGATCCGGGGCATCACACCATGATCAGCAGCGGGTCGAGGCCGAACTTGTACTTGCCGTACATGTCGTAGACCTTCTCGGCCTCATTGGTGGCCTGCACGCGGGCCGCGCGCGCGTCCCGGAACAGCCGCTGCAGCGGCGTGCCCTTGGCCAGGGCCGCCGCACCGGCGGATTCCATGAACACGTCGATGGCGGCGACACAGCGCTGGGTGGCGCGCACCTGGTCGCGGCGGGCATCCAGGCGGGTGTCGATGCTGGGTTCGCCGCCGGCGAGGATGGTTTCGTACTCCTCGACGATGTGGCCGGACAGCTGCCGCCACGAGGCGTCGATATCACTGGTCACGCGGCCGACGCGCTCGGTGACGTAGGGGTCGTTCTTGGCCTGCTCGCCCGCGAAGGCGACCCGCCAGCGATCGCGCTGGTAGTCGACGTAGATGTCGCGGGCGCCCTCGGCCATGCCCAGCACCGGGGTGGAGATGCCCGTCGGCATGATGGTGCCCCACGGCATGCGGTAGACGGGCTCGGTGTTGACCTGGATGCCGGGCATCGAGCCGTCGTTCATGGCCTGGAAGCTCAGGAATCGGTGTTCGGGGACGAAGACGTCGTGCACCATCAGCGTATTGGAGCCGGTGCCCGCCAAACCGAAGGTGTCCCACACGTTGTCGATGGTGAAGTCCGACTTGGGGATCAGGAAGCTACCGAACAGCGGCAGGCCGTCGATCATGATGGGCGCGCCGTCGGCGAGCACCGGGCCGCCGACCAGCGCCCAATCGGCGTGGTCGCAGCCCGAGGAGTAGCGCCACGCGCCGCTTAGCCGGAAGCCGCCCTCGACCTTGATGCCCGCGCCCATGGGGGCGTAGGAGGAGCACACCAGGGCGTCGCGGTTGTCGCCCCAAACCTCCTGCTGCGCTTGCTGATCGAACAGCGCGATGTGCCAGGGGTGGATGCCGAGCACACTCGAGACCCAACCCGTGGAGCCGCACGCGCGCGACAGACGGCGGATGGCGTCGTAGACGATCACCGGCTCCGCGGCGTAACCGCCCCACTGCGTGGGCTGCGTCAGCTTGAAGAAACCGGTCGCACGCAGGTCGGCGATGGTCTCGTCGGGGATGCGGCGCAGGTCCTCGGTCTGCTGCGCGCGCTCGCGCAGCAGGGGAAGCAGTTTCTCGATTCGGTCGAGCACCTCGTGCTCGTACACGCCCAGGGTCACGTGGACTGAACCCCCACCTTGATCATTCGAATGGAACACGTTTCGGTTTCGAAGGTTAGAGCACAGGTGCGGGCTCCGCCCGCCGAAACCGCGCCGCCCCAAGCTGTTCCGCGCGACAGGCCCGCGACAGGCCGAACGAGGGTGCTTTGGCCGGTCGGACAACGATTCTGAACTTTATTTAACCAATCGCCCGATCACAGCCGCATGCGTGGTCCGATTAGCTGATCTAGCTCGAGTGTGACCTGCGTTACTCGCATCGGCGCGGGACGCAGCGGAACGAAAGGATCCCGCATGTCCATTGCGGAACTGCGCGGCCAGATCTTGCGTCGCAAACCGATCACCGACGTCGAGGACGACACGCCCGCCGACGAGCGGCTGTCCAAACACCTCGGCCTGTGGCAGCTGACGGCCATCGGGGTGGGCGGCATCATCGGCGCGGGCATCTTCGCGCTGGCGGGGTCGGTGGCCAACAAGACCACGGGGCCTTCGGTCCTCATCTCGTTCCTGATCGCCGGTGTGGCCAGCGCGTGCGCGGCCCTGTGCTACGCGGAATTCGCGGGCATGGTGCCCAAGGCGGGATCGGCCTACACCTACGGGTACGTGTCGCTCGGTGAACTGGCCGGATGGTTCATCGGGTGGGATCTGCTGCTCGAGTACGTGGCCGTGGCGGCGGTGGTCGCCATCGGGGTGTCGGGGTACTTCAACTTCCTGCTGGATCAAATCGGAATCACGTTGCCGCACTGGATGCTCGGGGCGGCGGGGACCGGTGACGGGCACAAGGTCGACGTGTTCGCGATTCTGTTCTGCCTGGGCAGCGCGTGGGTGCTGTCGCGGGGCATCAAGAGCGTGGGGCGGTTCGAGACGGTCGCGGTGGGGATCAAGGTGGCGATCGTGCTGCTGATCATCGTGCTCGGGGTGTTCAAGATCAATACCGCGAACTATCACCCCTACTTCCCGTACGGGACTGGGGCGGTATGGACGGGTGCGGCGACAGTGTTCTTCGCGGTGTTCGGCTATGACGCCATGAGTACCGCGGCCGAGGAGTCGACCGAGGCGAAAAAGCATCTGCCCAAGGCGATCATCTACTCCCTCGCCATCGCGATGGTGCTCTACGTGCTGGCGTGTCTGGTGCTGACCGGCATGCAGAAGTACACCGACATCAGCCCGACCAGTGGCTTCTCCACCGCGTTCAAATCCGCGGGCATGGGCAGCGTCGCCAACATCATCGCCATCGGCGCGATCGTCGGCATCATCACCGTGGTGCTCACCTTCATGCTGGGCGTGACCCGCGTCTGGTTCGCCATGAGCCGCGACGGCCTGCTGCCCGCCTGGTTCGCCAAGACCCACCCGGTCCGCAAGGTGCCCACCCGCGTGACCTGGATCGTCGGCATCGGCTCGGCCATCCTGGCCGGACTGCTGAAGATCAACGTCGTCGCGGAACTGACCAATATCGGCATCCTGATGGCGTTCATCGTCGTCAGCGTCTCGGTGATCGTGCTGCGCTACACCCGCCCCGACGAGCCCCGCGAATTCCGGCTGCCCCTGATGCCGGTCGTCCCGGTCGTGGGCATCGGCTTCTCCATCTACCTGATCTGGTCGCTGCCCTGGGAAACCTGGGTCCGCTTCGCCGCCTGGCTGGTCATCGGCCTGGTCATCTACTTCGGCTACTCCCGCTTCCACTCCCGCCTGGCCCGCCCGGTCGGAGCCGAGAACGGCTGAGCCGCACAGACTCCGGGCGGCGCACCGACGCCAGCGCCGCCCGGAGACCACTCAATATTCGCGTTGCTTGCCCAGCAGCAGGATGATTGTCAGCAGCGGGAAGGCCATGAGCGGCGCGCTGAAAGCCACGCTCGGCGGGGCCGTGTAGTAGAACTCGTCGATCGGGATCGCCGCGAGCGTCACCGCGACAGCCTGCCCCGCCAACACCACGGCCGACGTGCCGATCAGCAGGTAGCGGCCGTAAAGCAGTCGGCAGCAAAGCATCACGCTCCCCGCCGCCAGCCCGACGCAGACGAGCCCGAAGCACACTGCCGCAATCTGGAGCACCTCGGTCGCCGACCAGCCGAGATAGGGCATTCCGTCGAACTTGGGCTCGCCCGCGGTGAACAAATCCAGCAACGACTCCAGACCCCAGACGATCGCCCCGGCACTCGCCAGCACGATCGCGAGACCCCGTCGCCACTCCCGCGTCGCCCGCCACACCCCGCGCGCTTCCCGCGACCGCAGTTCGTTATCGATCATCATTCCTCCCCGACAGGCCGTCCGCCGCCGCACCGGCTCCGACGCTAACGCCTAGTTGAGGAGGAATTGTGTTGCCGAGTGGCACATTCTGGAGGGATTCGCCCGGCTTGTCGATCCTTGTGTGCCACTCGGCATTTGGCGGGTGAGGTCGGGGCTCAGGGAAGGACGGCGATGGTGATGAGGCCGTCGGGGGTGGACTGGATTCGGATTTGGGTCAGGTCGCGGACGTGGGCGGTGGGGGTGAAGGCGAGTGCGCGGGGGCCTACGCCGATGACTCGCATGCCTGCGGATTTGGCTGCCTGGATACCGGCTTCGGAGTCTTCGAAGACGACGCACTCGTCGGGGGAGAGGCCGAGTTCGGCTGCGCCCTTGAGGAATCCCTCGGGGTGGGGCTTGCTCACGGTGACCGATTCGGCGGTGATGCGGATCGGGGGGAGGGGCAGACCGGCTGCGCCCATGCGCTTTTCGGTGAGGGGGATGTTGGCGGAGGTCACCAGGGCGTGCGGGAGGTCGGCGACGGCGGCCATGAATTCGGGGGCGCCGGGGACCGGGATGATGCCGTCGACGATGCCGGTCTCCTGCTCCAGCATGCGGGCGTTGTCGGCGTGGTTGAGTTCGGCCGGGCGGTCGGGCAGCAACGCGGCCATCGTGGCCCAGCCCTGGCGACCGTGGGCGACGGCCAGCACCTCGGCGATCGGCAGCCCGTGTTCCTCCGCCCAGCCGCGCCACAGAAACTCCACCACGGCTTCGGAATTCACCAGGGTGCTGTCCATATCGAGCAGAAGTCCACGAGCCTCGAGCGTAGCGTCAGCCGTCATAGACTGGTTATAACCAGAATCGGCGACTGACGCAACGATGCCGATCACGCCGACCGCTACGCCGCGGCAACCCCGTTCGAGCTAGCGGGCGAGAGCCGCGAGGGCTGCGGCGAGGATGGCCAGGCCCGCCCAGGACAGGGCGGGCAGGCGTTCACCCAGGACGGTGATGCCGAGGAGGGCGGCTACGGCGGGCTCGGCGAGGGTGAGGGTGGTGGCGGTGGTGAGGGTGGTGTGGCGGAGGCCGTAGCCGAAGAGGCGGTAGGCCAGGAAGGTAGTGAACAGGGCCAGGTGCAGGGCGACGACCGCACCCCGCGAGGTCAAGATCCAGGTCGGGCCCGAGAGGAGGACTACGGGCAGGACCAGGAGTGCCGCGAGACCGAACATGGTGCCCATCACGGTGTTCGAAGCGTGGCCGCGGGCGATGAGGGTGCTGCCGATCAACGAG
>NZ_JBSGBY010000435.1:0-7274 GCF_053601505.1 Nocardia sp. NPDC004722 | reverse complement strand
AGCGAGTTCGCCCCAGAAGAACCGGTAGGTTCCCCTGGGTACGAGTACGCCGACCTTCGCCCGGCGGCGCAGGGTGACGAGTGCGAACGCGGCCTGCACGATCGGGCCGTCCACGATGACCGGAGCACCCCACGCCAGCCAATCCGAAATCCCCGCCCCGGACGCGAGTCCGTGCAGAGCGATAGCCGACCAGCCGAACGCGGCCACCGATACCGCGGCCACCGCCAACAGCGCTACCGACTCGGCGACGTTCCACCCCAACGGTTCCGTCGCCTGTCCCGGCCCGGGTGTCGCCTCACCAGGTGCGGGCGACACCTCGATCGGTGAGGGCGACAGCGCCGGGCTGGTTTCGGTGACAGTTGTCGCGGGAGCGACAGGCGCTGTCGCGTCAGTGTCGGTCATCGGTCGTGCCCGTTCTCGGCCGCCCACGCCGCACGGGCGAAGGCGTTCACGCACCGGTTCGACACCACCGCCAGCCGCTCGTGCGAGGGATCCAGGGCGTGCTCGGAGGCGATGTCGAGGGCGTCGTCGAGATCGCTGGCGAGTTCCCGGTTACGGTCCTCCAGCTCAGCCGCGTGATGTTCGGCGGCGTCGCGTTGCGCGGTGACCTTCTCCAGTTGCTCCTCCAGCAGGGCGGTGCGTTCGTTCGCCGATGCCAATCGGATGCGCAGGGAGACAATGTCGTCGGTGACCGTGGCATGGTCGCCGGGCTGTCCGTAGGGGCGCAGCGGCTGCAATCCGCTGTTACTGGACGGGGTCGGGGTCGTCTGGATGTGGCTCATCGCTCGGTTCCCTCCCGTTCGGCCTCTCCGGCAGCCGCCGCGAACGCGTTGACCGTCTGCCCGGACTCGGGGGTGATGCGGTCCTGCCAGCCGCTGATGTCCTTGACCGCGGCCGCGACCGAGCCGTGGGTGCGGAACACCGGATCGGAGTGGCCCTCGCCGTCGCTTTGGTAGGCGTTGACGGTCACCTCCGTGCCGGGCATCTGGTGGAAGTACTCCGCGGTGCGGACGGACCACGCCGCGATTTCGGGTTCGCTGACACAGGACTGGGTGAACGACGCCGACCGCGAGTGATCCGGATGACGGGCATCGACGGTGGCGTAGAAGTGCGGGACCGGGTCGTCGAGATCGGATCCCGCCGTCGCCCTGCGATATTCGCTGTCGTCGACTGCGGCGAAGGCGATCCACTGCCCGGCTTTGCCGGCCGCGGGCACCGATCCGGGATCGGGTTGCCAGGCCCCGTTGCCGGTCAGTTCCCGGACTTGCAGCTGGCTGCGGATTTCGTCGACGGTGAGCACGCTTCCGTCGTCGGTGAGGTCGGAATCGAGATAGGCGGAGAACACCTCGGGCGAGTCTTCCCAGTTCCTGACGTTGATCGTCAGGTACCGCCACTGGTAGGCGCTGGTGAGGTCATCGCCGTCGATCCACCGGGTTTCCAGAGCGCGCGCCTCGGAATACAGCTGGTGATCCCACTGGGCGGGGTCGACGTCGAACTGCGGTTTGAGCTGGTAGTAGCGGGCGAAGTCGGCGCGCAGTTGATGTTCTTCGGCGGGCGCGCGATCGGTGTAGTAGTCGGGCTGGGTCGGATCCGTTGCGGCGGTCATCGTTCGGCTCCGTCCCGCTCGCTGTCGTGCTCGGCGGCGGCCGCGGTCGCGAAGGCGTTCACCGGTGCCGACGTGCCGGGCTCGGCGAGGTGGCCTTCGCGTTTGTGGCGGGCGATGTCGGCCAGGAACGGTTCGTACTGCATGAACCCGTTGCCGGTCAGCTCCTTGGCCTGCTGCTGGCTGCGCCACTGCACCCCGTCGAGCGTTTTGAGGCCCTGGTGATGCCACCGGTCGAACACGTCACTGGCGCGGCGCATGGTGTCGGGGTAGTGACGCCAGTCGTGCACGACGGCATCCAGGTACGCCCACGCCTGCCGGGCCTCGGCCGGGGCTTCCTGCCAGGCGTCGCGCACGGCGTCGATATCGTCGGTGATCGCGAAAAACTGTTCCGTGCTGACGCTTTCGCTGCCCAGCTTCGCCCCGGCGAAGTACACGTGGGCGTAGTCGGCGCGCAGCCGCCCCTCCCACACCTTCTCCGCGTCGGCGTAGTGGTACTCGTTGGTCATCTGGCTCTGCCACAGCTCGTAGGCCTGCTCGCTGCGTTCCAGCTGCCCGGAAAGATGCTGACGGTGTTCGTTGGTGCCGGGCTGGGCCAGTCGGGCTTTCAGGTCCGCGATCACCTCGGCGGGTGATTCGATCCGGTACTCCCCCTGCCCGCCATTCATGCGCACGGCGATGTCACCGCCGTGTTCCTGTGCGGCCTTGACGATTTCGTCGGTGGGCATGCCGGGCCGCCAGTCGTGAGTGCTCATCGCTCGGCTCCCTCCCGCTCGAGGTTGCGATCAGCCGCGACCGCGAACGCGTTGAGGGGCTCGGATCCGGTTGCGGCGCTGTCGGATCCGGGCATCCACTCACCGTTGCCGGTCAGGGCGCGGGCCTGCTGCTGGGAGCGCCATTCGACATTGTTGACGATCCTGTTTCCCGCGGCCCGCTGCGCGTGGATGTGGTCGTAGGCCTGGGTCATGGTCTCGGGCATGCTGGCCCAGGAATCGGCGGCGGCCCCGAGATAGGACCACCTCCTGACGACACCCGGGTCCGGGTGCGTGGCGTAGTGCTCCTCGATGGCGAGGGAATCCTGGAATCCACGCCGGACGACCGAGTCGTGCGTGTTGTTCAGGTACGCCATCTGCGCCTGGTAGGCGCGGGCGAAGTCGGCGCGCATCTGACGCTCCCCGGCGGGGGCGCGTCCGATGTAGTAGCCGGGGTCGGTGGGGTCGCTGCTGCTGGGGTTGGTCATGGTCGTCTCGCTATGGGCGGGTTGGGAATTGGTGGGGCTCATCGCTCGAATCCGTTCTCGTGGCCGTTTTCCTGCTCCGAGGCCGCCGCGGCCGCGAACGCGTTCATCGGCCGGGTCCGCTTCGGCCGCGCACGCTTCTGACTCGACGGCGCGGCGCCATTGGAGTTGGAATCAGCTGTACTGCTGCTGTTTTCACTGTTCTGCTGCTGGAAGTTGTGGTCGGCGACGTCGCGGGCGCTGTCGTGCCAGCGGCCGGTGTCGGTGCCGACGCTGACCCGGTTGCCCTCGGCGACGTAGAACGGCTTGCGCTGTCCGGCCTCGCGCGCGCTCACCGTGAACTGGGTGCCGGCCTCCCAGTTGGTCTCGGTGATGACCTTGTGCGTCCATTCCGCGGCCTCGGCTTCGGTCGCGAAGTAACCGAACTCGACATACGCCCTGCCATCGATGCGGGTGGAATCCATCCGCACGCGGCACTGGCTGTTGGCCTCCGCGTTCTCGAACTCCCAATTGATCTGTTCGGGACTGAGCCCGACCTCGCGGGCGTTGCGGGCGGCTTGTTCACGCGCCTTCTGAGCGTTGCCGCCGGTGTTCCCCTCGGCCTGGGCGCGCTGCCACTGGTTCTCGGCGTGGCGGATCTTCTGCACCGCGTCGGCTTGCAGGAACTCCCGCGCCGCGGCCGCTTCCTTGGTCGCCGCCGCCGACACAGCGGGAACGGACGCCGGTGCCGCGGCCCGCTCCCGCTGGGCCTGCTGCTGGGCGGCCTGCCCGTACCAAGGCCTCTGCAGGGCGGCCTGCTGCTGCAAGTACTGCTGGTAGGCAGCTTCCTGCTGGGCGTAAGTGCGCAGTTCTGACTCCACACCTGCGGCACGGGCGTGCATGGCCTCGGTCGCGGTCATTGGCGTGAATACCCGCCCGGCGGGTGTGACCGGGTCATGGCCGACCCGGTCCAGAGCCTGCACGACTTGCCCGCGGTGTTCCAACGCGAGACCGGAACCGTGCAGGGAGGATTCGATGCGATGCCGGATCGCGGCCAGCCGGGCCTCGCCGGCCTCGACCAGTTCCGGGGAGTAGCGGTCGGGCATGCCGCGCATCGCGGCGACGGTGCGGGCTTCGTTCTGGTAGTCGCCCACCCGCGTCTCGAACCAGGTGGCCGCGATCCGCTCGGCCCCGACCTGGGCTTCGAGGTGGCGGGCGAGATCGTCACGTTCCTTGCGGGTCATTTTCTGCCCGCGCGCCGACTGGTGGCGATTGGCCAGCCAGTTCCGGGCGAGATCGATGATGTGCCGGATGCTGCGGCCGGTCTCCTGGGTGACCTGGTCAACTTCGTTCTGCGACATGAGAATTCCTTCCAATCGGTGTTACTGCTGCTCGGCGGAATCGCCGAGAGTCTCGGCGACGGTGAGGGCTTGGGCCTCGTCACTGTCGAGGGCTGCGAAGAACTCGCGGGTGGGCGCGGGGACGTAGACCGGGGTCTCGGCCCATTCGTCGGTGTGGCTGGTGATGTAGCTGTAGGCGTGGCGGTAGCGGGTGCCGTCGAGAAACGACATCCGGTCGAGGTCGCGGTGGCCGAACTCGCTGCGCAGGGCTTCGAGCTGCGGTCCCCACACTCGCGCGTCCGACACCACCGGGTAGGTGCGGTCCGCCGCGGCCATCTCGCTGCATTTGCGGTGTTTGGCGTAGCGGATCTCGCTGATCAACACCGGAATCGGCAACTGCGACAACGCCATCGCCGAACCGTGCAGCAGCTCCGGCCGGAACTGGGCGCGGATCTCGACCTGCGCCTGCTCACGCTCGCACTGATCGGCTGTGCGCCTGGCGGCTTGCTGGGCGCGGATCTCGTCGTATTCGGCGCGCTCGACCGGCGAGAGCCGCCATCGGTTGATCGCCTCGGGGATGCGCTGCTCGAAGTCGTGATCGAGGAACGCGATGGTCCCAAGCGTCGCGATCACCCCGCCGGTCAGGCCGACGATGATGGCGCGGACATCGTTGTGGTGCATAGGTTTTCCTTCCAATGGGTGTTACTGGTGAGGCCGGATCTACAGCGATCCGGGGTCGGTGGCGGTGCGCCGAGCTTCGTACGCCGCGCGGCGCTGCGAGAGCCGCTCGACGCGGCCGCGCAGGTACGCCCAGGTGTCGACGGTGGAGTAGGCGATCATGCGGGCGGCTTCGGCTGGACCGGGGCGTCCGGCGGCGTGCCACCAGCCGAACCCGACGACGGCCAGCCCGTACACCAACAGCGGCCCGGGGATCGGGAACACGATGACCGCAAGCACGAACACGGCGGTGGCACCCAGGCCGGGTGCCCAGATCCGCAGGTGGTCACGGACTTTCGCGGCCTTCTTCACCCGCGCCGGGGTGATCTTCTGGCCGATCACGCCGCCGTCGGGGATGACGGGAACGAGCTGGGCGGCCAGTTTCGCGGCCGCGCTGCCCTCCATCGCCTCTTCCAGGGCGGTGATCCGCTCGTCGGTCTGGCGTTTCAGCTCCGGGTTGTTGATCTCTTCGCCGTGGAAGTTGGGATCGGTCATGACAGGGGTCTCCTTGCGGGATAGAGAGATTCAGGCGGAGCGCGGACGCCGCTTGCGGGTCAGATCGATCACCGGGGCCAGCGTCGGATCCGGCTCCGGGGTCTCGGCCGGGCGGGTGAAGTGACCCAGGCCAGGCAGCGGGCGCAGGGCGGCCAGTTGCTCGTCGCGCAGTGGGGCGACGTGGCCGGCGCGGGCGCGGGCGTTGGAGACGTGCACGACGTCGCCGGGGCCGAAGGTGCGCAGCTGGGTGGGCGGGACCAGGAACGAGTCGGTGGCCTGCACGTTGCCCTCGTCGCCGTGGGCGGTGCCGTTGATGAGCTTGCGCGACAACTCGAACCGGCGTTTGGTGCCGAACACCTTGCACAGCTCCTCGCACAACTCGCTGCGGCCCAGCAGCGCGCCGCCGGCGGCCGCGGCGACCAGAGAGGAACGCTGGTCGTCGTTGGCGCCCAAACCGCGCCATTCCTGCGCGATCCACAAAGAGCCGATGCGGGCCTTGCGGAACCGCATCACCCACGCCGCGGCCCGAGTGTTGCCGTCCGACACCGCGGAAAATTCGTCGACCGCCATCAGGGCCTCGCGGCCGTGGGCCTTGTTGGCCAGCTGCTCCAACATGCAGCCCAGCGCACCGAACTGGGCGCGGGCTCGATCCGGCTGCGACGCGCCATCGAGCACGCAGTACAGGAAGTCGAAATCGGTGATCTCGGCGTCGCCGTCGAACGCGTCCCCGAGCGAACGGAACAGGTTGCCGAATTCCATTCGCGCCGAGTCCATCACGGGCTGCTTGCCGTTGCGGGTGGCCTGGATCTCCAGGTCGATCCCCGGCACGCCGTCCCACGGGCCCGCCGTCTGCGGGTTCGGGTCGAACACCCCGCCCCACATCGACGCCAGCACGGCCGGGTCGCATCGGCGCAGGAACTCGATGTGATCGCGTGGCGGGTTCCACCCGACCGCGGTGCGGACCCCGTTGACGGTTACGACCTTCTCGGGGGCGTCGACGATGAGGTGGATGAGCCCGGCGCGGATCTCGTAGAAGTACTTCTCGGTGTCGTTGGTCGGGACGCTGCCGCCGGAGATCATCGCGGTCAGCACCCCGCGCATGTCGTCGGGATTGTCCGCGCCCCACAGGTTCAGCCGGATGGTCTTCGCGCCGGGCTGCCGCGAGTTCGGCGAGAACTTCCCGATGCGGTGCTCGGGCACCCCGAGTGCCATCGCCCAGGTCTTGACCCGGTCGGCGGTGGCTTCGGAGTCGGGGCCGCCGTTGCAGTCGATGACCAGTGCCAACGGGCGGCCGACCTTTGACAGTCGCCACCAGGAGGAGCGGTGGCGCAGCCAGGCGGTGACGAACCACGACAGCAGCAGCCGCAGCATGAGCGTGGACTTGCCGGCACCGGTGTTGGCGACCAGGACCATGTGCAGGCGCAGCTTGATCCACGGAATGATCAGCCGGGTCTCGGTGCGCGCGAACAACGCCTGCAGCTTCGACCGCGGCGGCGCGGCGGTGTCCTCGGCTGCCAGCCGCCCGTACACGATGTCGGGGTTCATGCCGCCGGTGGTGAACGGAAGCCGGTAGCGGGCAAGGCGTTTCGCCGCACGCTGCTGCCGCTGCGCGTACACCCACAGCGCCCGCTCGGTCCGCGCCGGATCCGCGAACCCCTTCGTCAACAGCCGCACCATCCGCGACGCGAACATGACCGTCGCGAGAATCCACGCCAACGGCACGATGCCCACACCCATCACGGCCAGCCCGAAGGCGTAGCGGCCGTGCAGGAACATCGATGCGCCGGAAAGGAACTGCTGCTTCGGCGCGTCGAGTTTCAGGCCGTGAGTGAGGATTTGCAGCCCGGGCAGGACCATGATCGAGGCCAGGGGCCAGTTGCGCAGTCGGGCGGGCTGCCAGCCC
>NZ_JBSGBY010000434.1:0-7286 GCF_053601505.1 Nocardia sp. NPDC004722 | reverse complement strand
AGGATTTCACCGCTCTGCTGCGGGAACAGGTGCTGCGCACCCCGGACGGGCCCGCGCTGGGCATGATCGGCGAAGCGCCGCTGAGCTTCGCCGCCGCCATGGCCGAGGGGGTGTATTGCGGATGCTCGTACGTCATGGTCGCCAGCACGCTCTCCGGGGCTACCCGGTCGTCATCGCCGAGGGTGACGACGAAGCGACGACCATCGGTCGGGAGCCGCTGCAGCCGGGTCAGGTCATAGCTGACCAGCACTCGGTCGGGAGCCGCCGTGCAGTGCGGCAGGCGATAGTTCCACGAGGCACGTGCCGCGGAACGCCGCGGCAGCACCGTGTCGTCGGTGTGCAGAACCGTGCGATTCTTCGAATACGGCAGCGCCGCAAGAATTTCGGTCTCCGTCAGTGTCGGCGCGTCCAGCAGCCGCAGCGCCTGGTCGGGATGCGTGGCGACCACCGCGGCGTCGAAGAAGTCCACCTCGTCGGCGTCATCACGCACCGCGACCGTCCGCGCCGCGCGATGGATCGTGCGCACCGGTACGCCGGCCCGCACCTCGTGCACGCCCGCGGCGACGGCGCGCACATAGGTCTCGGAGCCACCGGTCACCGTCCGCCAGGTCGGGGACCCGAACACGGTCAGCATGCCGTGATGGTCGAGGAAGGTGAACAGCGAGCGCGCCGGGTACCGCAGCGCCATATTCGGCGGGCAGGACCAGACCGCGGCCACCAGCGGAATCATGAAGTGCGCGGTGAAGTAGGCCGAGAATTCGCCCGTTCGCAGGAAATCGCCGAGCGTGCGCAGTTCGTCGCCCTGGCCGGACAGCTCGGCGCGCGCCAGTCGGTGAAATCGGGTGATCTCGCCGAGCATTCTCGAATAGGAACGTCGGCGCAGTATTCCCGGATTCGGGACCAGCCCGCGTAAGCCCTTGCCACCGGCGTACTCGAGTCCGCAGCCGTCGCATCGGATCGACATCGACATGTCCGATTCCTGTGTGCGGACGTTCAATTCACCGAAGAGGCGCAGCAGGGTGGGGTAGGTGCGCTCGTTGTGGACGATGAACCCGGAATCGACGCCGATCGACTCCCCGGTCCCGTCGGACCGGGCCGAGACCTGATGCGTGTGAGCGTGGCCGCCCAACCGCGAGTCGGCCTCGTACAGAACGACTTCGCTGTCCTTGGACAGCACCCATGCCGCGGTGAGGCCCGCGACTCCGCTGCCGATCACCGCGACCCGGCGCCGGTCGCCGGTCAACGCGCGCACGGCCGTCCGGCCCTTCCGAGATGGGGTGTGGTCATGAGTTCCTCCGCCGGTCGGGCGAACCGTCAGGCTGTCCGGTCCGCGACTTCGACGCTATCATGCAATCGATGCACAAACGATGCATTCGGATCGATGGAATCGGACGACATCCACCGGCAGTGCCGATCCGCACCACAGCCGCAAGAGGCGACCACATGGCCATCCAGCTCGCTCCCCCACTCGACACCGCGCTCGACCGCACCGTGGTATTCGGCTACGGCCGCATCGGATTCCGGCTACGGCGGCAAGGCTGGCCACCGCTGCCCGCCGGGGCGCTGCGCGACCGGGTCGCCGTGGTCACCGGCGCGAACTCCGGCATCGGCAAGGCCGTCGCGGCCGGACTGGCCGACCTCGGCGCGGCGGTCACCTTGCTGGTCAGAAATGAGGCGCGCGGCGCGGCGGCCGCCGCGGAGATCGCCGCGGCCGTACCCGACGCCCGGCTCGAGGTCCGACGGTGCGATATGGCCGATCTCACGGATGTTCGCAGGTTCGCCGCCGACTTCTCCGCGCGCGAGAACCGTCTGGACGTGCTCGTGCACAACGCCGGCGTGCTCCCCGCCGCACGCGCCGAAAGCCCGCAGGGGCACGAGATCTGTGTGGCCACCCATGTGCTGGGACCATTGCTGGCCACCGAGCTGCTCACCCCGATCATGGCCCGGACGGCCGGCGCACGAGTGATCCTGGTGTCGTCCGGCGGCATGTACACCCAGCGCCTGCACCCCGACGACTTCGAATACCGGACCGGTGACTATCGCGGCGCGACGGCGTACGCGCGCAGCAAGCGCATGCAGGTGGCGCTGACCCCGGTCCTCGCGAATCGGTATGCGCCAGCGGACATCTCGGTGCACAGTATGCACCCGGGATGGGTGGACACCCCGGGTGTGGCCGACTCGCTGCCGACGTTCCGCACGCTGACGCGCCCGCTGCTGCGCACGCCGGCCGAAGGAGCGGACACCGCGATCTGGCTGTCCGCCACCGAGGTTCCTCCCGGCCGATTCTGGCACGATCGGCGTCCTCGGCCCGAGCACTACTCGCGGCGCACGCGGGAGTCCGACGCCGATCTCGCACGGCTGTGGCAGTTCTACGCGGACGCGGTCGGCATCCCGGCCCGCTGAATCCCGCTCACATGCCGTTGAATTCGACGATCGGCGCGGGATAATCCGCGCCGAACACACCCGCGCGCCAGGGCCGGTGGATCTCCGCGCCGGGCAGCTGCGCCAATTCCGGCAGCCATCGGCGGACGTACTCGCCGTCGGGGTCGAACCGCTCGGCTTGGCGCAGCGGGTTGAGTACCCGGCTCGAGCGGGTATCGGTGCCCGTGCCCGCCATCCACTGCCAGTTCATCCGATTGTTCGCCACATCGGCGTCGACGAGCCAGTGCTCGAAATGACGCGCACCCACCCGCCAATCCACCCGGAGTGTCTTGACCAGGAAGCTGGCGGCGATCAGCCTGGCCCGCCCCGGCATCCAGCCCTGCGCCAGCAGCTGCCGCATCCCCGCGTCGACCATCGGGTATCCCGTGCGCCCGGCGCACCAGGCGTCCACCGCGTGCGCGTCGGTGCGCCACGTGTCCGCGATCGGCCGATAGTCCTCGATCGCCACCTCGGGACGGTCCGCGAGGACCTGATGGTAGAAGTCCCGCCACGCCAGCTGCCGGACGAACGCGAGCCCGCCGGGATCGGACGCATCGGCACGGAAGACGATCTCCGCGGCGGACAGACAACCGAAGTGCAGGTAGGGCGACAGCCCCGAAGTGCCGTCCGCGGCGGGTACGTCCTTCGCGTCCAGGTAGTCGCGGACGGGGCCGGAAAGCCAGTGCTCCAGCAGTTTCCGTGCTGTCGTCTCCCCGCCGACGGCCAGCTGCGGCGAACCGGCGCCGGCGGCCAGGTCGGCGGCCTCCGGAATCGGCTCGCTCCCGACCGGAGGCACCGCCACGGTCTTCGGCGCGGGCAGGGGACGCCGCATCGGAGTGTCGAGCCAGCGCCGGAAGTAGGGGGTGAATATCGCGTAGTGGGTGCGGCCGGTGTCCGGGCGCAACGCGGTGACATCGACCGCGGTGATCGACGCGGGGTGCACGTGCACGGCACAGCCGGTGCGGGCCAGCCGTTCCCGCAGGGAGGCGTGCCGCCGGGCACTGTAGCCGGTGACGTCCGCGGCGAGATGCACACTCCGTGCGTCCAGTTCACCGGCGAGACGCTCGACCTCGTCCACGACGCTGCCGCGCCGCAGCACCAATCGCCCACCGCGGGCGCGTAGTTCGGCATCGAGCTCGGCGAGCGCGGCCACGAGGAACCGCAGCCGGTTCGGGGCGTCGGACACCTTGGCGAGCAGGTCGGCGTCGAGGACGAACAGCGGCACCACCGTCCCGGCTTCGCGGCAGGCCGCGTCCAGCGCCGGATTGTCGTGCACACGCAGGTCCCGGGTGAAGAGCACGATCGATGCGGTCATGCCGACACCCTAGCCAATTCGATTCATTATCGATGCATCGACGCCCAACTCCATACCGAGCACCGCGCTATCGGTGGATTCACACGGTGCACAGGGGAACGAGCCGATCGAGTCCGCCGGTCGTGGGACTCGTCCAATAGGTGCAGGTGTCCTCCTCCGCCGCCACGATGGCGGCTCGGATATCGCGCCACTGCACGGGATCGAGCGCCGCCGTGCGCGACAGCACGAATCCCGACAGGCGGTTCGGGTCGGTCACCAGCGCCCAGCTGTAGTCGTCGCCGAGTGCGGTGACAACGTAGTTGGGCGGCCCGTATCGCGCGTCCTGGGTCGGCACGCCGGGAAAGCTGACGTGCAGTTGCGCGTTCGTCACCGGGTCGGTGACGGTCGCGGTGCCACGGATCTCGTTGGGGCCACCGGTCCAGGTGGTGCACGAGTTGTGCACGGACACATCGCCGCGTTCGTCCAGCGCGTACTCGGCTTGGGTGTCCCTGGCGCACACGAGGTTGAAATACTGTGGCACCGCGGCCAATTGATACCAGGTTCCGAGGTACCGGCCCGTGTCGAGGCGGGCGACCGGGGCCGGAGGTTCGGCCTGTGCGGGTGCGGCGGGGCCGATCCCGGCGACCAGCATCGAGAATGCGGCGGTCCCGATGAGTGCCGACGAAAGCCGGCGAAGTCGATTCCCATTCATGGTGTCTCTCCTCGAACTGTGTATCCGTCTGTCGATCTCGATGGTTCGATCAGTGCGCGCCTGCGGGTTCGGCCTCCTTCCTCCGGCTCTCCTTGTCGTGATGAATGGCGGGCCACCAGATCCGGTCGCCCAGAATGGCGAACACCGCGGGGACCGCGACCGTCCGGACCACGAAGGTGTCGAGCAGGATTCCGATGCCGACCACGATGCCCAGCTGGGTGAGGGTGATCAGCGGCAGCACGCCCAGGACGCAGAACACCGCCGCCAGCACCACACCGGCGCTGGTGATCACCGCACCGGTCGAGGCGACCGCGCGCACCATCCCGTCGACGGTGCCGTGCCGCTGCGCTTCCTCGCGAGCGCGCACGACCAGGAAGATCGTGTAGTCCACGCCCAGCGCGACCAGGAACAGGAAACCGAACAAGGGGACATTGGTGTCCAGCGCGGGGAAGCCGAAGACATGGTGGCTGACCACACTGCCGAGCCCCAGGGCCGCCAACGCGCTGACAACGGTGACGGACACCAGGATGAGGGCCGCCGGGACGGCACGCAGCAGCGCGAGCAGCACCAGCAGGATCACGGCGAGGATCAGCGGAATGACCAGCGCCTGATCACGGCGAGCCGCCTCGCGGGTATCGAGGGCCTGCGCGTCCGAACCTCCGACCATCGCCTGCGCATCGGGTACCGCGCGCAGTTCCGCGCGCAATCGTTCGATGGTCGCGAAAGCCCGCCCGGACGCGGGTGGTGCGTCCAGCACGACCGACCATCGAGTCGAACCGGTCCCGGACGCCGGACCGGCGACAGCGCGTGAGACGCCCTCGGTGTGGTCGAGGACCTGCTGCACAGCGACGGCCGTCTCGGTGCTCGCCACCACGACCGCGGGATCCGAGGACCCGGACGGGAAATGGGCTGCCAGGCTCCGCAACCCGTCCACCGATTCGGCGCGCACCCGGAATTGCTCGGTCTGCGCGAGTCCGACCTTGGTCACCAGTAGCCCACTCGCGCACAGCAGCAGGACTGCCAGCACCGGCACCAGCACGGCCACGGGTCGCCGCACCACCCGCGCGGCGATCGCGTACCACGAACCCGCCTGGGCCTCGTCGCGATCATCCACCCGGGGCACGAAGGGCCAGAAAACTTTTCGACCGCACAGCGCCAGCGCCGGTGGCAGTGCGAACAGCACGAACACCAGGGCGACCACGAGCCCGGCAGCCGCGAACGCGCCGAGACTGCGGGTGCTGGGCAGCACGGCGAGCAGCAGGGTCAGCAAAGCGATCACCACCGTGGCGTTGCTCGCGAGGATCGCGGGCGCGGCCCGGCGCACCGCGGCGCGCAACGCCTCACGGTGAGAGTCCCAGTGGTGCAACTCATCTCGGTACCGCGAGACCAGCAGCAAGGCATAGTTCGTGCCCGCACCGAAGACCAGGACGCTGGTGATCCCGCTGGTGGATCCGTCGAAGGCGAGCCCGGTCAGGCGGGAGAGCTCGGTCCCGACCCCCGTGGCGACTCGATCGGCCACGGCGACCACCGACAACGGCAGCAGCCACAGCACCGGCGATCGATACGTGACGATCAGCAGCACCATCACCACGAGCGCGGTGACGACCAGGAGCAGTACGTTGGCCCCGGAGAAGGACTCCGCGATGTCGGCCCCGAAGGCGGGGCCGCCCGTCAGCTGAAAGACCAACTGCGGCGGCGCATCCCGCTTCGCCAGTGCGCGCAGACTCTTGACCCGATCGGACAGGGCGAATCCGTCGAGCGAGGCAGGCACCGGAATCGACACCAATGCGGCCTGTCGATCCGGCGAAATCACCACGGGCGCAGGGGCACCCGCACCGGCTCGCAGACGATCAGCCACACCGGTGACGGCCGCGAGATCCGGCGCCGTGAGCTCGCCGCCGTCCACACGACCGGCGACGAGCACCGCGGTAGCGGTGTCGCCACCCGGGAACTTCTCGACCGCGGCGGCGACACGCGCGGACTCGGCCGAATTCGGCAGCGATTTCAGGCCCTGACCGGAACTGTCGTTGTTCCCGGCAAGTCCCATGATCAGCCCGCCCGCCGCGACAACCACGATCAGCAGCAGCCAGGCCCGGCGACCGGTGACCAGGTTCGCGTAGCGATCCCATACGCCCATGCTGGCAACTATTTCAGATTCTTAAATATCGTGCAACGGCCCTGCCGCCGAGGGCACTAGGCTCGGACTTCCGACCACAAAGGAGGGAGCGGTGACCGACCGCCCGGCGAACACATCCCCGCCCGGTACCGAGCGTTCCGGCCTCGAGACCGAGATCGCCCGCGACGTCCGCGCCCTCGGCGCGGTGTCCGAGCAGATCGGGCACGCCTTCGCCCGCTCACATGATCTGCGCCCCAACGACTTCCGCGCCCTGGTCCACGTGGCGACCGCCGAAGCCGAGGGCGCGCCGCTCACCGCGGGCCGACTCGGCCAGCTCACCGGCGTCTCTCCCGCGGCGATCACCTACCTCGTCGAGCGCATGATCGAGTCCGGTCACCTCGAGCGCGCCGTCGACGCCACCGACCGGCGACGGGTGATGCTGCACTACACCGACCACGGAATGGCGGTCGCCGCAGGGTTTTTCATGCCGCTGGCGACTCGGATGCGCGGTGCGCTGTCCGACCTGTCGGACTCCGAACTCGAGACGACCCATCGCGCGATGCTTCGCATCATCGCCGCCCTGCGCGACTTCGCCACCGAACTCGACAACGAGAGCGAACCCTGACGGGCGCAGCGATACGTTCGCGGCGGCACCTCGGCAGCGCGAAGGGATCGCGCGCGGACACGCGCCGGACATCCCGATGATGAAATGATGCACAATCGCTGCAACCTACCCCTATGGC
>NZ_JBSGBY010000433.1:0-7364 GCF_053601505.1 Nocardia sp. NPDC004722 | reverse complement strand
GTCGGACACGTGACCGTAGACCTCCTCGATCGTGAGGCCGCGCTGGAGCTCATCTTCTCCGCGCTGGCGGACTCCGATCCGATCGCGGTGGTCTCCGCCAATCTCGATCACATCCACCATTTCGCCGACGATGCCGCCTGGGACGAGCGCACGCCCGTGGCCGCCACCGCCGGGGGACTGCGCTGGCTCACCCTGCTCGACGGCATGCCGCTGGTGCGCACCGCCAATGCGCGCAGCGGCCGCGACTGGCCGAAACTGTCGGGCAGCGACCTCATTACGCCCATCCTCGAGCGGGCGGCGACCGCGCGGGCACGGGTGGCGTTCCTCGGCGGCAGCACCGAAACCCACGAACTGTTGCGGCCCGCGCTGGCCGAACAGTTCCCGCGGCTCGACATCGCCGGGACGTGGGCCCCGGAGCGGGCCGAACTGACCGATCGCGGTGCGTCCGAAGCGATTGCCGCGCAGATCAAGGCCGCCGCCGCGGACATTCTCGTGGTCGGGCTGGGCAAACCCCGCCAGGAACGGTGGATCGCCGAGTACGGCACGCTGACGGGCGCGCCGGTGCAGCTCGCGTTCGGGGCGGTCGTCGACTTCCTGGCCAACCGGATCGCACGGGTGCCGGAACGGGTCAGCAATGCGGGCGGCGAATGGGCGTGGCGGCTCATGCTGGAGCCGCGGCGGCTGGCCCGGCGCTACCTCGTGCAGGGACCGCCCGCCCTGCTCCGGCTGAAGCGTTCGGCCGTGGTGCTCGAGGCCGCGCCAGCGTCCGCATGATCGAAGACCGCGCATGATCGAAGACGAGGCAACGGTTTCCGTGCGCACGCCCCGCCAGTCGTCCGTGCCCGCGGCGGGTGCGTTCGGGCTCGTCATGGTGCTCGCGGCGATCGTCGCCGCCACCGGGGTGGTGGTCACCGCCGGGGGTAATGATCAGCGGGCCTTCCACTGGCCGTCGGTCGAGCAGCTGCGGCACTCGTTCCCGCACCTGGATCTGGTCGGGCTGAACACGGCGACCGGGCCGCTCTACCATCTCGTAGTCGCGGCGATCTCCGGTCCGCTCGGGCTCGGCGAGCACGGGACCCAGGTGGTCGGCGCGCTGTTCGCGGGATGCCTTGCGGCGCTGGCTGTTTGGCAGGCGCGCACGCTGCCGACCTGGTATCTGCGCGGGCTGGCGGTCGCGCCGTTGCTGGCGTCGGCGTATTTCTGGCAGTCGGCGCTGTGGATGCTCACCGACGACGCGGCCCTGCTATTCGCGCTGGCGGCGACGATATTGATGATCGCGCCCGCCACGACCCGTCGGCAGGTCGCGATCGGGGTGCTCGTGGCCGCGGCGATCGCGACGCGGCAGACCTTCGTGTGGCTGCTTGCCCCGGCGGTGCTGTCGTGCGCGGATCGGATGTTGCTGCGGCAGGATCAGGAACAGCCGCGGCGGGATCAGGCGCAGTTGCGGCAGGATCCGGCGCGACCGCGGCAGGATCTAGTGCGGCCGCGTCAGGATCTAGCACGACCGCAGCAGGATCCGACACGGCCGCAGCGGGATCGGCCACGGCCGCAACAGGATTCGCCGCCGACTCGCCAGGATCTCACGGCGGCACTGCGCGGTGTGGTACTGGTCGCCGGGCCCGGTGTCGTGGTGCTCGCCGGGTTGATCGCGCTGTGGGGTGGGCTGACCCCGCCCGCCATGCGTCAGTTCAATGCGGCGAATCCGAGCTGGACGGCCATCGCGTTCACCTTCGCGGTCGCCGCGATCTTCGCGGTGCCGGTGCTGGTGGCCACGGCGCGGGTCGCCGTCGTGCGGGAGCATCTGTTTGCCGGGACGGTCACGGGGTTGATCGTCGCCGTGCCCGCGCTCGTCTTCCGCAGTGCCGCAACGAAATTCCCCGACGACTCGCGCCGCGGCGGGGTGCTGTGGACGGTCGTGGGGAAGCTGCCGGATGTGGCGGGGCGGTCCCCGGTGCTCGCGGTGGCCGCCTTCATCGGCGGATTCGCATGTGCCGCACTGTTCTTCGTGCTCGAACGGCGCACCGCGGTGATCATGGCGGCCGCGTTGATCGCGCTGGCGGTGGTCACCGCACCGGGTTCGCAGCTGTATCAGAAGTACGCCGAGTTGCCGATCGCGATGCTCACCATGCTGGTGATCGTCGAGGTCGCTCGGACCTGCGAACTGCCGCGGAGCTGGCCGCTGGCCGCGCTCGCCGCGTTCCAGCTGGTCGCGACGGCAGGCATCGTCGGTGTCCCGGTGCTGCGGGCGGTGGGTGGCTGAGTGCGGATCAATCGACTCGCGACGATCGCCTGCCTCGCGCTGAGCGCGGCGCTGGTGCTGGCCGGGTGTACCGGGCCTGGCGACCCTACGCCCGGCTCCTGCTCGGCCACCAATATCACCGCACCCACTTGCGCGCCGCCACCGGCTCCCGCGGTGCCGGGCAAGAACTGGAAGCTGATCTTCGACGAGCGGTTCGACGGATCCGACTACGACCACACGAGATTGACGCCGTGCTTCGACTGGAACTTCGGCGGCTGCACCAGCAGCTTCAACCGCGGCCGCGAGACCTATCGGCCCGAACAGGTCAAGGTCGGCGGCGGGTACGCGAAACTCGTTGCCGAGCCGCTGGATCCGCCGTCGCCGGATCCGGCGTGCTTCCAGAACGTCTGCACCTACAAGAGCGGGCTGCTCTCGACCGCGCGGGCCGACGCCCGCCAGGACAAGTACCTGTTCTCCTTCACCTACGGCTATACCGAAGCGCGGGTGAAGTTCCCGGCGAGCCCGGGGTTCTTCACGGCGTTCTGGATGCTGCCGACCAACCCGCAGTACGACTATCGCAGCGAGATCGACATCGTCGAGGCGCTCGGCGGCAGCCCGCAGAACATCCACATGACCTACGCCTACGCCGACCGGCAGAAGTCGTATCGGGTCAACACCACCTCGAGCGACAACGGGGCCTGCCCGGTGCGCGACTATTCCCAGGACTGGGTGCGTTTCGGCCTCGACTGGGAACCCGACCACATCGCCTGGTACATCAACGGGGTGCGCTGCGGTGAGTTCACCGACGCCGCCTCGATCGAGAACGGGCCGATGCAGCTGATTCTCAATTTGATGGTCGACATCGACTGGGAGCGTAACGAGGGCTCGGTGCTGGCCAATCAACGTCAGACGGCCGAACTGGATGTCGACTACCTGCGGGTGTTTCAACAGCAGTAGGGGGGAAGATGAGCTCCGACGAGCATGTCACCACGGTCGCGATCATCATCGTGACGTACAACAGCGCGGCGGATATTCCGTTGCTGCTGGAGGATTTACGGGCCGAGGCGCGGGAGACCGACCTGCGGGTCGTGGTGGTCGACAATGACTCGGCCGACGGTACGGCCGAGGTCGTGCGCGGGTATCCGGAGGTTGTATTCGTGGCCTCGGGCGGGAATCTCGGGTACGCGGGCGGGATCAATGTGGGGCTCGGGCATATCGGGAGCCCGGACGCGGTGTTGATCCTGAACCCGGACCTGCGGGTGCGGCCCGGCGCGATCGCGCGCATGGTGGCCGCTCTCGACGCCGACGAGCGGATCGGGGCGGTCGTGCCGTTGATCCTCGATACCGCCGGGCATCCGCACACCTCGCTGAGCCGGGAGCCGTCGGTGACGCGGGCCTTCGGCGACGCGCTGCTGGGCAGTCGCGCCTGGTTGAACCGACCGGCCTGGTTGTCGGAGTTCGACTATGACCCGGCCAGTTACGCACGGGCGCACGATGTCGACTGGGCGACCGGTGCGTGCCTGCTGGTGCGCGGGTCGCTGGCCGCGGAGTTTGGGGAGTGGAACGAGGAGTTCTTCCTCTATTCCGAGGAGACGGAGTACTTCCGCCGGATCCGGTCTCGTGGGTACGCGGTGCGCTTCGACCCGGCCGCCGTGGTGCAGCACCGGCTCGGTGGCTCGGGGACGTCTCCGGCGCTGGCGACGCTGCTGGAGGTCAATCGCATCCGGTACATCGAAATGCACCACAACCGTTGGTACGCAACGCTGTTCCGGGCGATGGTCGCGCTGGCCGCGCTGCTGCGGTCCTACGACGCCGACCACCGCCGCACGCTGGCGATCGTGCTGGACCGCGAACTCTGGCAGAACCTGCCGACGGCGACAAAACCTGCTGTGCCGGAACCACTCTCCGGCCCGCTGGCTCGCGGCGCGGTCATCGTCCCCGCCTACGACGAGGCCGCCGTCATCGAACGCACCCTGCGCCCCCTGAGCACCGCCGCAGTCGCCGGATACTTCGAACTGATCGTCGTCGCCAACGGCTGCACCGACGACACCGCCGCCCGCGCCCGCACCATCCCCGGCGTCCAAGTGATCGAACTGCCCACCGGCTCGAAACCCTTGGCCCTCAACACCGGTGACGCTGCCGCGACCCTGTGGCCCCGCCTCTACCTCGACGCTGACATCGGCATCACCGCCACCACCGTCCTGGCCGTCCTCGACCGCCTCGCGACCGGCGACATCCTCGCCGCCCGCCCCACCTTCCGCTACGACTCCTCCACCGCCAGCCCCCTCGTCCGCAGCTACTACCGCGCCCGCCGCGCCATGTCCGCCCACCAGAACGCCCTATGGTGGGCAGGCGTCTTCGGCCTCACCGAGGAAGCCCACAAACGCTTCGGCACCTTCCCCGACGTCACCGGCGACGACATGTTCGTCGACACCCAATTCACCAACACCGAAAAAACAGTCGTCGACACCACCCCCTCCATCTGGACCACCCCCACCACGCTCCCCGGCCTCCTCACCGTCCTAACCCGCCACCACCGAGGCAACACCGAACTCCTCCACCACAACCCGACCCAAACCCCCAACACCACCGCCACCACCGCCCGCGCAATCCTCCACACCATCACCGGCCCCCGCTCAGCCGCCGACGCCGCCACCTACCTCACCCTCGCCCTCATAGCCAGACGCCGAGCCACCCACAACACCTCCCACTGGGAACGCGACACCACCAGCCGCACAAAGCCTTAGCCGCACTCCCTCGTCCGTATCGGTAGCGCGGGTTATCGTGCCTGCAAACCACCGTGGACACGGACTCGTTCCACCAGAGCGGTGTCGCACTGCTCAATCCCACCAGAGCACGACGGCCAGACCGCGGTGGGCGGCCTCCTCATAGAAGGTTTGCAGCAGGGAATGTTGCTCGGCGAGTATGGGTTTCAGGTCGCCGATGACTCCCGTCGCGTGCGGGCCCAGCAGTGTCTCGACCCGGTCCGGATCCGTGGGTACGGCATTGGCGACGGCCGCCGGGGTGATCGTGCGCAAGGCCGCGGCGATCCGAGCGACTCGGTGTGGGGCCAGTGCGGTCACCGGCTCACCGGAAATCAGGTTCGCGTGATCCTGATACGACGGGTTGACTTCCGCGTCGCCGTCGAAAACATATCGCAAAGTATCCAGGACGCTCGGGTCGGCTTCGATCAGCGTCCATGCGCGCTCCAAAAGGAGTGGCCACCAATTCATGTCGAGGTAGTCGGTGTGCGCGACCGCGGTGAAGGAACACACCGAGTCGAGTGCTTCCACCGATTCGCGACAGCGGGCGAGCAATTCCGCGGGGATGCGGGCGAGCTGCTGGGTCAAGGCCACACCCGGCAGTATGCCCAACCAGTCCTCGCCCGGCCGCCGACACGACTGTCTGCTGGTGATCATGTAGATTTCGGTGTTCGCATTGGGTGTTTGGAGCGTGGCATGGGGATCGCCGACGGGTGGCGGGGACAGCGGGGCACGGCGCAGAATGCGCCGGAGATGTGGCCGAGTGTGGCTGTGGAGTCTGGTCGAGGCCGACCCTGAGCTCGCCGCACGACGGCCCGACGTGCAGGAAGGCGTGGCGTCAGGCCGAATCCAGATCCAATACGTGCGCATGATCATCGACGAGGACTGGGACTGCCAGGTCGCCACATACCCGCCCGCCTCCGCCGCCGAAGAGTCGGCGACACCGGACGGACCCTGGTACCCCCTCCTGAAGCCCGCCGACTGGGAACACCGCCACCGGATCACCCACTGGGCCACCACCTCCGGCACCGTCCCCATCATCGTGCTCGCCGTCGACACCGACTCCGGCTACCAAGTAGAGGGTTTCGGCGACGACGTCGACAGCAGCGCGCTGCTATCGGAAGCAATGTCGAATCTCGCTGCCCTGGAATACGACTGGGAATTCTCGGAACTCCACAGCCTCCCGATCGCCACCTCCTCCGGCGAGGACTTCTCAGCCGAAAAGGTCCTCGACCCCCAACACATGCTCCGCGCCCACCACGCTTTGCGCACCGACAAACTCCTCGTCGCCGTCCCCCGCCGAACCTGCCTGATGGCAGTCCCATACAACCTCGAGCCCCAACAACTCATGCTCTTCCAACACCTCGTCCGCACCACCTACAACGACGATTCCTACGGCCACGCCCCCATCACGAGTGGCGTCTACATCGTAGAAAATGGCCGCGCGAGCACCTTCGTACCGGACGTGTAACACCGCACCCCGCAAGGTATTTCGGCGTACGCACTACTCTGACGCGTAGAGCCGAGTACCCAACTCGGCTCGGATCAACGCTCGTGCCTTATCTCCGTAGGCGGCTTGGCTGGACAGTTGAGCGAACAGTCTGCCGTACAGCGCGATTTCGCGCGGTTGGTTGATCGTCAGTTCAGCGCTTACGGTTTCGACGCGCACCAGCCTGTTGTCGTACATCACGAATCCGTTGTTCACCGGGCCGTCGAGGACGAACCGCTCGGGCACGATCCCGAGCACAAGACGTGGCAAGGACATCGCGGCGAGTAGGTGTTCCAGCTGCGCTGCCATGATCGAATCGTCGCCGACCGTGGTCTGCAAGGTTTGTTGAGCGATCACGAACGAGAACCTGCGGTTGCCTTGGTGGAGGATCTTCTGGCGCTCCAACCTGGCCGCTACGCCTTCGTCCAAGTCGTTGGGGATTCCGTAGAACCGGATCATTCGCCCCAGCACTTCCTCGATGTACGCGGGTGTTTGCAATAGGCCGGGGATTACGGCGGGTTGATACGAACGCAGTTGGGAAGCAGCCTGTTCGGTCCGACTGACCGCCTTCTGTGTGCGGCGGGTGCCGAGGCCGAGTGCCCTGCGCCACTCCATGTAGGCGGACTCGATATTTCTCAGTGTCGCAACCAGATCCGGTATTTGATCACCGGCCTTCGTCAGTTCGCACCAGGACCGGAGATCCTCCTCCGTGGGTGTCTGCCTGCCGTACTCCAGCTTGCTGATCTTCGATTCGGGCCAGTTCGCCAGCTTGGCTAGCGCCCGGCCGGTCAAACCGGCATCACGACGAAGCTCTCGGAGCCGTAGGCCGAGAGCATGCCGCTGCTCGTGTATTGCGCTGGTCAGTAAGGCGATT
>NZ_JBSGBY010000432.1:0-7378 GCF_053601505.1 Nocardia sp. NPDC004722 | reverse complement strand
ACCGGTCGCGAAGTTCGCCAGCGTCGCCGAGAACGGGCCGCCGACCACCCCGACCCGCCCGTTCACCGCCTGCTGCCACGCCACCAGCAAGCCCGCCGCCAGCGGCAATGCCACCAACAGCACCGACGCGCCGCCGTGGCCGCCCAGCGACCCGGATCCATTGCGGCCCAATGCCGCGAGCAGCACCGCCACCAGCCCGAGCACCGCCGCCGCGATCCGCCACGGCGTCACCGGCGTCTGCCCGCCCGGCCCCCACCCCAGCCGATCCACCACCAGACTGCTCACCACCTGCCCCGCCACCGCCGCCACGGTGAACGCGGTGACCCCGATCGTCGCCACCGTAAGCCCCTGCCCCGCAACGAAAAACGCCCCCGAAATCCCACCCATCAACTGCCACCACCGCAACTCCCCCGACCCCAGCGCGACCCGCACCCGCCCGACGCCCGCCCGCAACTGCCCGCTGCACGCGAACACCACCGCGAGGATCAACAGCCCGCTCCCGAAACTGATCGTCGCGGCCGCGATCCCGTCCCCCAGCCGATGCCCCAACTCCCCATTGATCCGCGCCTGCGTCGCCACGGCAACGCCGATGGAACCCCCGAACACCAACCCCAGCCACCGCCGCACCGCCACCGCCCGATTCTCCCCGCCGCGCACCCTCAACCCACAACCGACCGACCGGATTCATCATTGACCGGCTCGGGGCGGCAGCCAGGTCGGGATCAGCGCCGCCGCCAGCAGCAGCGGCAGGCCCAGCAGGGCGACCATCACCGGGAGCGGGAGCCAGGTCGAGGCGAGCGCGGCGAAGGCGAAGACCAGCAGCGCGATCACCTCCGTCGCGAAGCCGGATACCGACGTCACCGTGGCGCGAGCGGGTCCGACGATGGCCTCCTGGAGGCGAGCACCGGCAATCACATCGGCGTTGTAGTCGATGCCGTATGCGACGCCGACCGCCGAGAAGCCCACGGCTGTCAGTACATACAGGGCCGCCGGATGCTGCGCGGCCGAACCGGCCAGCAGCGAGCCGCCGATGAACAGCACACCGGCGACCGCCAGCGCGGCCGCCATCGTGCGGTTTCGCATGGCCTCGGTGCGGCCCGCCAGCAGTGAACCGGCCAGGGATCCGGCCACCGTGACACCGACCAGGATGGCGGCCAGGGCCGGTCCGGCACCGGCGTGATCGGCCAGCAGCGCGAAATACTCGTCGAAAGCGGTCATGCCGTTCAGCAAGGCGACCAGCACTACACCTCGGCGAATCATCCGCACCCGCACGGCTTCTCGCAGACCGGCACGAAGTACGGCGAGATAGCCGAGCCCCTGGTCAACGCCTGCACGGGGAGATTCCTCGCTGTCGAGGTCCTCGGGCAGGTCCTCCTCCAAGTCCTCGACCTCGGCCGCGGAGACCGACTTCGGTGCACTCGGCAGCGTGACGGCACAGGCCGTGTGCAGCACCGCCATCGCGACGCTCGACCAGGCGACGAGCGTATAGCCGCCCAGGGCATAGAGGGGTGCGGCGGCGAGAATGCCGAGGAGGGCGGCGGATTCGGCGGCGGCGCGGGTGTAGCCCATCAGGCGCGGATAGACGCGGGTCGCGGATCGGGCCGTGAGGTCGTCGTAGATCAACGCCTCGAACGTGCCGGAACGCAGCGAGCCCGAAGCGCCCCACAGGACGAAACCGGCCGCGAAGCCCAGGTAGGTCGGGTACAGGGTCCAGGCGAGAAAGCCTGCCGCGAGCAGCGCGCCGGACAGGATCAGCAGGCCGCGGCGCGAGACCGTGTCGGCCCAAGCGCCGGACGGGATCTCGAGCAGGAACGAAGTCGCCGACCAAATGGCGAGCAGCGAGGAAATCTGCGCGGCACTCAGTCCGTGGGCGGCGAAAAGCAGTGCGTAGAGCGCGTAGAGCGGGATCAGGTCGGCGGTGAAGGCGAACAGCACCGCGCGGGCGGTGAGGGCGCGCGTCGAGCCCGCGTGATCGGGGCGGGCTGCGGGGACTCCCCTACGGAGTACGAATCAACAGACGTAAACGAGCAGACGCATGAGATCAACCCTGCGCGCCGGGTGCTCCCCCGTCAAGCGGATTGTCCATCGGGATCCAGCCATTCGTGTTCGGCTCGCCGTCCGAGATCGCTGCCCCGACCAGGCCGTGCCGGTCGTTGAGATCGTTGATCAGCTCCGACACCGGATGCGAATCGCTGTAGTGGTAGCCCTGCGCCAGCGCGAAACCGAGCTCGGTCAGCACCGCCGCCTGGTACTCCGTCTCCACACCCTCGGCGATGACCTGCAAGTCCAGAGACTTGCTCAGCGCCGCGATCACGCCGAGCAGTGGCGGGGCGGGCGAATCGGAGCGAATGGCGGCCACGAACGACTGGTCAACCTTCAGGATGTCGGACGGCAGCGTCGCCAGCCGCGACAGCGAGGAGTAGCCGGTCCCGAAATCGTCGATGGCGATGCGCACGCCGCGCTCGCGCAGCTTGTGCAGGTTCGCGATGGCGGTCTCGGATTCGGCGGCCAGCTCGGATTCGGTCACCTCGAGCACGAGTTGCTCGGCGGGCCAGCCGGTTTCGGTGAGAATCCCGGAAACCCGGTCGGCGTACTCGGTTTCGGCCAGCTCCAGACCGCTCACATTCACGTTCAAGGTCAGATCGAGCTGGGCGAAGGTCTCCTGCAGCCGGGCCGCGTCCGCACAGGCGCGACGCAGGACCAGCTCGTCCAGATCGGAGATGAGATCGTATTCCTCGGCCACCCGAATCAGGCCCTCGGTGGTGACATCCGGCTGCGCGTGTGAGGACCAACGCAGCAGCGCCTCCACCCCGACCGCGCGGGTCGCGCCGTCCGACAGCGAGACGATCGGCTGGTACTGCACGTCCAGGGTGCCGCGGTCGATGGCCTCGCGCAGCTCCACCGCCAGCGGCAGCTGCCGCGACGACTCCAGCACCGTGCGATTGCGGCCCGCCTGCTTGGCCCGGTACAGACCCACATCGGCGCGCGACACCAGCAGCGACCCGGATTCGCCCGGCTGCCAGGAGGTCACACCCGCGGAGCAGCCGGTGGTGACCGCCGCGCGCAGCTCCTCGGTCAGCAGGATCGCGGCCTGCTCGGTGGTGCCGGGCAGCAGCAGCGCGAAGGCGTCGCCGCCATAGCGGGCCAGCCGCTGATCCGGGGCGAGCAGCTTCGACCAGGTGTCGGCCACCCGCTGCAGCACCGCGTCACCGGCGCGATGCCCGAGGTGATCGTTGATCTTCTGGAAGCGGTCCAGGTCCACCAGCACCAGCGCCAGACCCTGACCGGTGCGGGTGGCGTGCGCGATGGCATTGCTCAGCGCCCGATCGAAACCGCGCCGATTCAGCAGACCGGTCAGCACGTCGATATCGGCGTCGGAGGCCATGCGGGTCAAAATGCCGACCACGATGCCGATCCCGAAGGTGATGCCCGCCGGGATCAGGCCCGACCACCACGGCAGCCCACGTGAGGGGACCACCCACAGACAGCAGGCGATGGCGAACGCCAGATGCGCGCCCAGCCAGCGCCAGGAGAAGAAGATGGCGGCATCACAGGCGACGAACACATAGAACGCCGCCAGGCTGATCGCGCCGACCGTGTTCGGAAACCAGTGCACCGCAACGGTCACCAAGACCGTCGCGGTCGCCACATAGGCGTGATGCACCGAATGCGGCAGCCGCGGACCCCAGATGAGCAGGCTGATGCCCAACAGCAGCGCGACAAAAGCCGCCACACCCACCAGCGGCCGATTGCCCTCATCACCCGGAGCGACGGCCGTCAGGATCAGGCCCAGCAGCCCGCCCATGACATAGAACGCTCCGGTGGTCCGAGCCATGACCATTGCCGTCGCCAGCGCCGATGCCGCCCGCACCCGGGTTCGGGTATCGCCGCGAGACCCGATTCCTCGCACGCTGCCTAGCCTAGACATAAGCGCTGCCAGCGGTAGACACAACCGCCGGAATAAGCCACGCCGAGTAGCGAATACTCAGCGAGGCTTCAAGACGTCGGTACCGACGAAAGGCACCAGCGCAGCGGGCACCCGCACCGAACCGTCGGCTTGCTGATGGTTTTCCAGCAACGCGACAATCCACCGCGTTGTCGCCAAAGTGCCATTCAGGGTCGCGGCGATCTGCGGCTTGCCGTTCTCGTCGCGGTACCGGACATTGAGCCGGCGCGCCTGGAACGTCGTGCAATTCGAGGTCGAGGTGAGCTCGCGGTAGGTCCGCTGGGTGGGAACCCAAGCCTCGCAATCGAATTTGCGCGCCGCCGAGCTGCCCAGATCGCCGGCCGCCACATCGATGACGCGGTAGGGCACGTCGATGGCCGCGAGCATGTCCTGCTCCCAGGCCAGCAGTCGCTTGTGCTCGGCGTCGGCCTGATCCGGCGTGGTGTAGACGAACATCTCCACCTTGTCGAACTGGTGCACGCGAATGATGCCGCGGGTGTCCTTGCCGTAGCTGCCCGCCTCGCGCCGGAAGCACGACGACCAGCCCGCGTAGCGCTTCGGGCCCTCGCTCAGATCCAGGATCTCGCCCGAGTGATAGCCCGCCAGCGGCACTTCCGAGGTGCCGACCAGGTACAGGTCGTCCTCTTCCAGGTGGTAGACCTCGGCCGAATGCTGACCCAGGAAGCCGGTGCCCTGCATGATCTCCGGGCGCACCAGCACCGGCGGGATCACCATGGTGAAGCCGTTGGCGGTCGCCTTCTGCGCGGCCAGCTGCAGCAGACCCAGTTGCAGCAGCGCGCCGTAACCGGTCATGAAGTAGAAGCGCGACCCCGAGACCTTCGCACCGCGTTCCATATCGAACAGGCCCAGCGACTCACCCAGATCCGTGTGGTCCTTGGGCTCGAAATCGAATTCGCGCGGGGTGCCGATGTGGTCGAGCACGATGTAGTCGTCCTCGCCGCCGGCGGGCGCGCCCTCCTGCACCACATTCGACAGCGCGCGCTGGGCGGCGACCATCTCGGCGTCGGCGGCGTTCTCGGCGGCCTCGGCCTCCTTGACCTTCGCCGACAGCTCCTGCCCGTGCTTCAGCAGCTCGGCGCGCTCGTCCGGGGAAGCCTTGCCGACCTTCTTGCCCAGCGTCTTCTGCTCGGCGCGCAGGTTGTCGGCCGTCGCCACCGCGGCGCGACGGGCGGCATCCGCCTCGAGCAGGGTGTCCACCAGAGACGGATCCTCACCGCGAGCACGCTGCGACGCACGGACCGCTTCCGGGTTTTCCCGCAGGAATCGAAGGTCGATCATGGCTATTGAGCCTAGTCGGCGGCCGCCACCCGATTTCGTGTAGGTCCGGCCAACCACCCCACGACCGGCCGATTTCCGCCCTAGGGTTAGCCGTATGGGACGGCAGGCAGCCCGGCAGTGGCTCCGCCGTGGTCTTTCGGAGGAGTCACGATGACCCAATACACCCCGCACACCGCCGATTTCGTCGTCGTCGGAGCCGGATCGGCGGGGGCGGCACTGGCCGCACGATTGAGCGAACGACCGGGCACCAGCGTCGTGGTCCTGGAGGCGGGCGGCGAGGACAAGGACAAATTCGCCCACATCCCGGCCGCGTTCAACCAGCTCTTCCAGACCGACTACGACTGGAACTACCGCACCGAGCCGCAGCCCGAACTCAGCGACCGCAAGGTGTACTGGCCGCGCGGCAAGATGCTCGGCGGCTCCTCCTCGATGAACGCCATGATGTGGGTGCGCGGGTTCGCCGCCGACTACGAGGAATGGGGTCGCGCCGCCGGACCGGAATGGTCCTTCGAGAGCGTGCTGCCCTACTTCCAGAAGCTGGAGACCGTCGAGGAGGCCAGCGAACCCGGCGAAGGCCGTAGCGGACCGCTGCACATCTCGCGGCAGCGCAGCCCTCGCGCGCTCACCCACACCTATCTGCAGGCCGCCGCCGAAGCCGGATACCCGGTCGAACGCGCCAACGGTGATCGGCCGCAAGGGTTCTCGCAGACCATGGTGACCCAGAAGCGCGGCGCGCGCTGGAGCACCGCCGACGCCTACCTGCGGCCCGCCCGCCAGCAGGGCCGCAATGTCACCGCCATCACCGACGCCCACGTCACCCGGGTGCTCTTCGAGGGCAAGCGTGCCATCGGGGTGGAATTCCGGGTCGGCGGGGAGACCAAGCAGATCAGCGCCAAGCGCGAGGTCATCCTCTCCGGCGGGGCCATCAACAGCCCGCAGCTGCTCATGCTCTCGGGCATCGGCGACGCCGACCGGCTGCAGGATCTCGGCATCCCCGTCCTGCACCACCTGCCCGAGGTCGGCCGCGGCCTGCGCGACCATCTGGCCGCACCCATCGTCTACCGCACCCGCGCGGGCAGCCTCTTCGGCGCGGACAAGAACCTGCTCGAGCTCGCCAACTACCTGGTCCTGCGGCGCGGACAGCTGACCTCCAATGTCGGTGAGGCGTACGGATTCACGCGCAGCCGCGAGGACCTCGACCTGCCCGACCTGGAACTCATCTTCGCGCCCGCGCCGTACATCGCCGAGGGCCTGGGCGATCCCGACGGGCATGCGCTCACCTTCGCCGCGGTGCTGCTCAAGCCCGATTCCATCGGCAGCATCACCCTCACCTCGCCGGATCCGTTCACCGCGCCGCGCATCAGCCCGCGCTACTGCGCCGAACCCACCGACCGCGCCGCGCTGCTCGCCGGTCTGCGGCAATGCGTCGAAATCGCCCACCAGCCTTCGATGAAGGAGCACATCGGCGAACTCATGCAGCCCGCGGTCTCCTCGGACACTCCGATGGAGGAGGTGCTGCGGCGCTGCCTCGAGGACCACTCGCACACGCTGTACCACCCGGTCGGCACCTGTGCCATGGGCAAGGACGAGGCCAGCGTGGTCGATCCGCAACTGCGGGTGCGCGGCATCGAGGGCCTGCGCGTCGCCGACGCCTCGGTCATGCCGATCATCACCCGCGGCCACACCCACGCGCCCGCGGTCATGATCGGCGAGAAGGCGGCGGATCTGATCTTGTCGTAGGCAACACAACTCGGGCCCAACCACCCGTGACAGCACCCTCCGGGTTCGCGGCGCGTCTCGTTCTGGACTGAGCGGAGCGGAGGAGCGAAGCGGGGGAGCGGAGGGAGGGAAGAACGAGACCTCCAGCGCCGCGAACCAGCCGGAGCGAAGCGGAGGCAATTAGACTCAGCGCCGATGCCTGAGCAAAAGATGCCTCCGCAGTGGCCCGCGCCTCCGTCTTCGCAGCGCCCCGGGCCGCCGAACCGTCGGAAACCGACGGCGCTGGATGGATTGCTGAAGCCGTTGCGGGCAATGGAATCCAAGCTCGATCGCAACGGGCCGCTGTCGGCGTCCACGGTCCGCTGGGGGCTGCTGGCCATGGCGGTGGGCGTCACCCTCGCGGTGCTCATCACC
>NZ_JBSGBY010000431.1:0-7395 GCF_053601505.1 Nocardia sp. NPDC004722 | reverse complement strand
CACCAACACCCCGCCCACCGAGGAGGAGGCGGAACAGTTGGCGGCCAGGGGAATTCGGGTCGTGGACGGCGAGATCGCGTCGGTGGCCTGTTTGACGACGGCCATGACCTCGTCCCAGTCACCTTCGATCGTGGTGAACATGGCATTGGTCTCATTGGGCAGGCCGCTGGCGCGGACGATCCGAACCGCCTCGGCGACGGCGCGACCCACGTCCGCGCCGACGCCGAGCGGGGTGACGGAGAAGGCGACGATCAAACGTTCACGCCGTAATCGCGGGCGATGCCGGCCAGACCGGAGGCGTAGCCCTGGCCGATGGCGCGGAACTTCCATTCCGGTCCGTGGCGGTAGAGCTCGCCGAAGACCATGGCGGTCTCGGTGGAGGCGTCCTCGGTGAGGTCGAAGCGGGCCAGCTCGGAGTTGGTCACCGCGTCGATGACGCGAATGTAGGCATTGCGGACCTGGCCGAAGGACTGGCGACGAATGTCGGCCTCGTGGATGGAGACCGGGAAGAAGATATTGGTGATGGTCGGCGGCATGGCGGCCAGGTCGACATTGATCACCTCGTCGTCCCCGTCGCCCGCGCCGGTGAGGTTGTCACCGGTGTGCTCGATGGTGCCCTCGGGGGAGCGCAGGTTGTTGTAGAAGATGAAGTGCGCGTCCGAGAGCACGCGCTGGTTGGATCCGCACGCCATGGCGCTGGCATCCAGGTCGTAGTCCGCACCCGTGGTGGTGCGCACATCCCAGCCCAGCGCCACGGCGACCTTGGTCAGGTTCGGGGCTTGTTTGGACAGCGAAACGTTTCCGCCCTTGGCCAAGCTGACAGACACGCGGTCTCCTTAGTTCCTCAGTTCTGATCGGCCGCCATTGCCTTCAGCGTCGCGACCCGTTTCTCCAGATAGCGTAGTTCGGTGTCGTCCTGGACGGTGCGTTGAATTCCCGTGGCGACCTGGAAAGCGGATTGGCGATGGTCGTCGATCACCTCGACGGTCAATTCCACGCCGACATAATCGTCGGCGCCGGGCAGCGGATCGGCGATCACGCGCGCTTTGCCGCGCGCGCACAGCGCGACATCGCCGCCGCCCAGAATCAGCAGCGCCACTTCGGGGCGGTCGCGCAGCCGGGCCAGGGAACCGCGATCGGACTTGAGGCTCAGCAGGATTCGACGATCCCCGGCGCGGACCGGCCACGACACCGGGATGGCGTGCGGGGCGGGGTCGGTGGTCACCAGGACCGCGATGGTGTCGAGCGGCCACTCGGGGAGAGCGTCGAGTTCCGGGTGTTCCTGCTGGTTCACTGTCGAGGGCTCCTGACGTTCCCGCGCGTCGGCTACCATCCGCGTCACCTCACCGTCGGCGTTGCGCACAGCGGGCTGGACTGTGCTGCCGCAAGTGTATGCCGTTGCGCCGCTGGCCCGCTGGCGTCCGATTCGGGCATGCGATTCGCCCAACTCGTCGGTTTCGTCCGTTACGTCTGTGAAAACACCTCCGGACCTGCGGGGAAACGGATTGACGAGAAGCGGTAACGGTTGCATCATTCGTTACAGTCCCTCGTCTGAACGAGGTCATGCGAGTAACCGGCCGATGACCGCCCGGTGAAGTACGCAGCAGCTTTCCCATCGACGCGACAGGCGTCACGTAACCGAGTGAGGTGAGTGCGAATGGCATTCCGGCCGTATCAGCGACGACCGTGGACTCTGCCTCGCACCACCCTGTCAGCACCGTTCTTCTGACTGCACAACGGTTTTCACGGTGCGCGCCGCCCCCGGAACCCCGCCCGGGCCGGTGCGGGACCGTGTCGGCGCGCGGGGACAGTCGTGAGGTGAAGTGCGAACAGAGCGGAGACGGTGATGGTGGATGAGTTGGTGGGCCGGGCGACCGTGGCGAACTTGGTGGTCTCGAACGCGGTATTGGACGATCTGCGCTATCTGCGCGGTGAGCTGACCGTCGCGGAGGTGCCGTACCTGCTGGTCCGCGACGCGGATCATCGGTTGGTGCTGGCCGTGGACAGCGGCCATCGGGCGGCCCTGAGACGGGTGCTGGGGGCCGCGATGGTCGCCGGATTCTGCTGTAATGAGAAGCAGCACAATGTCTTCCGGCTCAGCAGAGACCTCGATCCGGCCCATCACGTGGACATCGAACTGTGGGAGTACCACGGTGACACCGTCGAGTGCCCGCGCCCGAATGCGTTGACCCGCATGGTCTTCGACGTGGCCGATGTGGAACCCACCACCGTGCTGCTCTACGACGCCAGCTGGCCGACGCTGGCGGGCATGTTCACTCCGCATCCGACCGATGTCGGCTTCGATATCGACCTGGTGTTCTCCTGGGTGGACGGCACCGATCCCGAATTCCGTGCTCGCCGTGCGGGAATGCTCGCGCAGGTGGTGGTCGGCGAGGGCGACGAGGCGGACGCCCGCATCCGGCAGATCGACGAGTTGCGGTACGCGCTGCGGTCGGTGCACAAGAACGCGCCGTGGATCCGCCGCATCTTCATCGCCACCGATTCCCGTGTGCCCGATTGGCTGGCCGACGATCCCAAGGTGACGGTGGTCCGGGCGGTGGACCACTTCTCGGATATCAGCGGGCTGCCGGTGTTCAATTCCCATGCGGTGGAATGCCAATTGCAGCACATCGAGGGTCTGTCGGAGCATTTCCTCTATTCGAACGACGATATGTTCTTCGCGCGGCCGGTCCGCCCGTCCATGTTCTTCACACCCGCCGGTATCAGCCGTTATATCGAGGCGGGCACCCGAATCGGCCCGGGCACCAACAACGAACGCCGCAGCGGCTTCGAGAACGCGGCCCGCGTAAACCGGGCCCTGCTGACCGGCCGCTTCGGCCACATCATCACCCGCCACCTCGAGCACACTCCGGTTCCGTTGCGCCGCAGCGTTCTCTTGGAAATGGAGCAGGTGTTCGCCGAGGATTTCGCCCGCACCCGCGCCAGCCGCTTCCGTGCCGCCACCGACATCTCGGTCACCAATTCCCTCTACCACTACTACGCCCTGCTTACCGGCCGCGCCGTCCCGCAGGAGGCGGCCAAGGTCCGCTACGTCGATACCACCGCCTACACCGGCCTCGCCCTCCTCGACGGCCTCGCCAAACGCCGCAATGTCGATTTCTTCTGCCTCAACGACGGCAGTTTCCCGGAGGTCCCGGAGGCCGAACGGGTGCGAGCCGTCTCCGAATTCCTCGACACCTATTTCCCGGAACCGGCCCCGTGGGAGAAACCCGACACCACCGCGGGCACCATGACCGCTTTCGAATCGGGCGCGGCCTGACGGATCGCGCGCGATCTCTGTGAGACGCTGACCATGAATCGTCACCTTTCCGGCTTTGCGGACCAGGAAGCGAGTGCGGGTCATGGATCAGTACGGCGTGGTGCAGCCGATCGCGGAACCCATTGTCGGGCTGGATGTGTTTCCGCCGCAGCAGCATCGGCGGTGGACGGTGCTGCTGCGGGCAATTCTGGCCATTCCGCATGCGCTGATCCTGATCCTCGTGGGATTGGCGACGGCGGTGGTGGCCGTCATCGGCTGGTTCGGGGCGTTGTTCCTCGGGGCGCTGCCGGTGTGGTGCGGGGATTTCCTGCGGTCCGCCTTCGCCTACACCATTCGGGTGCTCGCCTATATGTACCTGCTGGTGGACGTCTATCCGCCGTTCAGCTTCGACGTCGAGGCGAATTACCCGGTGCGCGTGCTGTTCCCGGCTCCCACGCGGTTGAACCGGTGGGCCGTGTTCTTCCGGTTCATCCTGGCGATTCCGATTCTGGCGCTGTCGAGCTGGCTGACCACCGGTTGGACGGTGATCGCCGTGATCATCTGGGTGATCATGCTCGTCACCGGGCGGATGCCCGCCATGGTCTTCCAGGCCACCGCGGCCGTACTGCGATGCCAGGTCAGGACCGACGCCTACTGGCTGATGCTCACCCCGGCCTATCTGACCGGCGTCTTCGGTGACGGCCCCGCCCCGCAACCGGGGATGCTCCCCGCCCCGGGCTACGTCCCCGCCTCCCCGACCCGCCCCCTCCTGGTCTCGCAGGGCGCGAAGGTCCTGCTCTGGGTCATCCTGGTGCTGGGCATCCTGTGGAGCATCTTCAGTCCCAGCCCGGATTACTCCTCCGACAACCGCTACGACGGGCTCTCGCAGCACGTACAGGTCGGCTGACGAGCCCCAATAGTCCTCTGTTGGAATCTGATTGGTGGCCGGGTCGAACCTTCTCTCATGCAAAAGAAATTCCTCGCCGCCACCGTCCTCGCCGCCGCTTCCGCCGCCACCATCCTGGGTGCCGGTTCCGCTTCCGCCGACGACGTGCACCAGATCTACTTCGCCTACAACACCGACAACGGCTACGTCTCCGGCCACCTGCAGGGTTTCAGCCACGACACCTACCAGGTCGACGCCCGCGGCGGTCAGGTCATGATCGTGGATGCCGGGCCCAACTGGTCCGACACCGTCGTCACCATCACCGGCCCCACCGGCACCCTGTCCTACGAGCGCCAGTGGTCCCGGGTCGTCCTGCCGTACAACGGTTCCTACCAGCTGCGGGTCTCGTCTCCCAGCCACCAGACCGTCGACTACGGCCTGAGCGTCAAGATCGACTGAATGCTGTCGAACTGAATACCGTTGGAACAACCACAAAAATGGAGCGCACCCGCCGGGTGCGCTCCATTCGTAGCGGTGTGTCACGGGTTCGGATCAGCGGGAGTGAATCCGGAGCCAGGGGCGGGGATGGCGGGTAGTTTGCCGGGGGTTGCCCGCCTAGTGTTTGGAGCTTCCTGTCGTGACTCGGTTTTCGGCGGCTTTGGCCGTGCCTGCTCTCGCTGTGCTGATGCTGGCTACCGGGTGCTCGCAATCCTCGTCCAATTCCGCCGCACCGCAGTCATCTTCGGCGGTGGTACAGGCGACGGGGAAGAAGCCCGCGCCGTTCGATCAGGGGGCGGTGAAGGTCGCGCTGGTGCGGCAGAGTGGGGCGGGGGATTACTTCGAGCAGTGGGGGAACGGGGCCAAGGCGCAGGCCAAGGCGATCGGGATCGATCTGGCCGTTTATGACGCGCAGGCCGATAACGCCAAGCAGGCCACGGATTTGTCCACCGCGATCAATTCGGGGGCGAAGGCGATCATCGTCGACCACGGGTTTCCCGCGACCATCGCGCCGCTGATCGATCAGGCGGTGGACAAGGGGATCACGGTGGTGACCTATGACGTCGAGTCGAGCAATCCCAAGGTGATCGCGACCCGGCAGAACGACGCCGATATCGCGTCGGTCGCCATCGGTGCGCTGGCGGCGGCGATCGGGAAGAACGCGCCGGTCGGGTATGTGAATGTGGCCGGGTTCGCGCCGTTGGACAAGCGGGATGCGGTGTGGCAGCAGGCGCTTGGCGCGAACGGGTGGAACCAGGCGTTCAAGGTCGGCAAGGTCACCGATTCCACCGCCACCGACACCGTGCCGCTGGTGAGTGCCGCGTTGACGCAGCACGGCGAGGTGAAGGGGATCTTCGCGCCGTACGACGAGCTGGCGAAGGGGACCGTGCTGGCGGTGCAGAACAAGCACCTGGAGAACTCGGTCAAGGTGGTGGGCGCGGATATCTCGAACGCCGACATCCAGATCATCACCGCCGACAACAGCCCGTGGGTGGCGACGGCGGGCACGGACCCCTCCGCGGTCGGCGCGGCGGTGGTGCGCACCATCGCGCTGCAGATCGCCGGGCAGCTCGGTAGGCAGGCGGTCGAGTTCCCGGCCGTCGCGGTGAGCCGGGATCTGCTGGTGTCCAAGAAGATCCAGAATCTGGACCAGTTGCGTGCGGCGCTGCCGGAGCTGAACCTCGGGCAGGTCAGCGCGGCGGACTGGATCACCGTTGTCGCTCACTGACGATGGCGCGGCGGCGGTTTCGCTGCGCGACATCGGAATGTCCTTCGGCGGCAAGACCGTCCTGGACGGAGTGAACCTCGACCTCGCGCCCGGGAGCGTGGTGGCGCTGCTCGGCGCGAACGGCGCGGGCAAATCCACCCTCATCAAGGTGCTGTCGGGCGTGCACCCCGGCCACCGCGGGCAGGTCTCCGTGGACGGCGTCGCCGCGCGCCTGCACAGTCCGCTGGCCGCGCGGCGGCTCGGGATCGGCACCGTGCATCAGCACATCGCCGCCGGCGTGGTGCCGGGGCTCTCGGTGGCCGAGAACCTGGTGTTCGAGGAACTCGCCACCGGCCGCGGCGCCCCGCTGTTGAGCGGTCGTCGAATCCTGCTGCGGGCCAAAGAGATCCAGGACACGCTGGAGCTGGGCTGGGATGATCGCACGCTCCGGCGCGATGTCGCCGACCTGGGCATCTCCGATCAGCAGCTGCTGATCCTGGCCCGGGCCCTGTCCGCCCGCCCGCGGCTGCTGATTCTCGACGAGCCCACCTCGGCCCTGTCCGCGGCCGAGGCCGGCCGCCTGTTCACCATCGTCGAGCGCTTGCGCGCGGACGGCATCGCCGTGCTCTATGTCTCGCACCGCCTCGGCGAAATCGATTCGCTCGCAGACCGATTGGTGGTGCTGCGCGACGGCCGGGTGATCACCGAGCAGCCGCGACCCTTCGACTGGGACACGGCCTTGCGCGCGATGCTCGCGACCGCGCACACCGCGACGACGCTGCGTCCGGCCGATGCCGGGCGCGGAGATGGCGAGGTCGTCCTCTCGGTACGCGGAGTCGCGCTGCTGCCCGGCCGCCGCCCGCAGGATCTCGACCTCCGCGCGGGCGAGGTCACCGGTGTCGTCGGCCTGCTCGGCGCGGGCAAGACCGAGCTGGCCGAAGGATTGTTCGGCGCAGCCCCTTTCGCGAGCGGAGCGCTCGAGCTGGACGGCGAGCCGTACCGCCCGCGGCATCCCGCGGACGCGATCCGAGCGGGCGTGCACCTGGTCCCGGAGGACCGGCACGCCGACGCGCTGATCCCCGGATGGTCGCTGGCCCACAATCTTTCGCTGCCGTTCCTGCGCTCGATCTCCAGCCTCACCGGACTGATCGCCCGAGGCCGGGAAGACGAATCGGCGCGCCACGCCATCGCACGGCTCGGCGTGGTGACGCGCGACGAGCACAGCCTCATCGAGGAGCTCTCCGGCGGCAATCAGCAGAAGATCGTCGTGGGCCGCTGGCTGGCCCACCGGCCGCGAATGCTGGTGCTGGACGAGCCTTTCCGCGGTGTCGACCTCGGCGCCCGCCGCGATATCGGACGCCAGGCCCGCGCGCTCGCGACCGACGGCGCGGCGGTGCTGTTGCTGTCCGCCGATATCGACGAGGTGCTGGAGGTCGCCGACCGCGTGATCGTGCTCGTCGACGGCGACATCCGCCTCGACACCTACGACCCCGAGCCCGACGGCATCCTGCGCGCACTCGCGGCGGCGGGAGCCGCGCGATGACA
>NZ_JBSGBY010000430.1:0-7403 GCF_053601505.1 Nocardia sp. NPDC004722 | reverse complement strand
GCGACGGCGGCGATCCGGCCGGGCAGCGCACGGTCGGCGCGTTCAGCACCGCCTACCCGTTCCCGCTGCGGCTCGAGGGCGTCGACGTCGCCGAGGTGCGCGCCGGGGGCGCGGCCGCGGGCGCGGTCATCGAGCAGGTGCGCGACAGTGCCCGCGAGATCCCTTCGCGCGGCGTCGGTTTCGGGTTGCTGCGGCACCTGAACCCGGAGACCGCCGACGAGATCGCGGCACTGCCGGTGGGGCGCATCGGCTTCCGCTACCGCGATCTGCGCCCGGCGCGGGTCTATCCGGAGCCGGTCGCCGACGACCTGTACCTGGATGTCACCGTCGACACCAGTCAGGACGGGCTGGTCGCCCGCTTCGACTTCGTCGGCGCGGTGCTCGGCCTCGACCAGGTCAAGCAGCTCGTGGAGGGCTGGGTGCAGGCCCTGGGCGGGCTCGCCGAACACGGGCGCTGAGCCGGGTTGAAAAGCGTGCTGAGAAGGCTGGGAATGCGATAACGGAACGATTACGTGCGGCGGTCGGTGGGGGCCGCCGCGCGACCAAGTCGTAATATTGCGCGGTGTTGCGGCGATGAAATAGGCCGTACGGTCTGTCGGGGTCGGTACCACTGGAAACACCCAGGCCGCGGGGTCGCCGACCTCTGAATTCGACACGAGATGAAGGTGCAAAACATTGATTCGTCGACATGTCCGGAACGGAAGGCGCGGGGTGCGTGCCGCGGCCTTCCTCGCTGCCACAGCGGTTCTCACCGGTCTCATGACCGGAGTCGGCGGCGGCACCGCCTCCGCTGACCCGATCATCGACGGCAAGAAGCTGCTGGCCGACCCGGTCTCGGCGGACGGTTCGAAGATCACCAAGGCCGAGATGAAGGACGACCGGAACATCCGGCTCTACGTCTACTCCGCGGCCATGGGCGCCACCTACCCGGTCGACGTGCAGCGGCCCGCCGATGCCTCGGTCCCGCGCCCGACCCTGTACCTGCTCAATGGCGCCGGCGGCGGTCAGGACGACGCCTCCTGGGTCAAGAAGACCAATATCGTCAACGGCTTCCTCGGCGACAAGAACGTCAACGTGGTCCAGCCCATCGGCGGCAAATGGTCCTACTACCAGGACTGGGACAACGACGATCCGGTCCTCGGCCGCAACAAGTGGACCACCTTCTTCAGCCAGGAACTGCCCCCGCTGATCGACGCCGCGCTCGGCACCAACGGCGTCAACGCCATCGCGGGCATCTCCACCTCCGGCACCACCGTGCTCACCCTCGCCGAGGCCCAGCCGGACCTGTACAAGTCCGTCGCCGCCTACTCCGGCTGCGCGCAGATGGCCGACCCGCAGGGCCAGGAGTTCATGCGCCTGACCGTCGAAACCTGGGGCGGCGGCACGCTTTCCAACATGTACGGCCCGCCGGATTCGCCCGAGTGGGCCCAGCACGATCCGGTCATCAATGCCGAAAAGCTGCGTGGCATCAACCTTTACATCTCCTCCGGCAGCGGCCTGCCGGGCCAGTGGGACACCCTCAACGGCCCGTACACCCTGCCGGGCGCGTACGGGCTGGCCAACCAGATCATCGTCGGCGGCGTGATCGAGGCGGGCACCAACTACTGCAGCCACAACCTGGCCAACAAGCTGAACTCCCTCGGCATCCCGGCCACCTACAACTTCCGGGCCACCGGCACCCACTCGTGGGGCTACTGGAACGACGAGTTCATCAACTCGTGGCCGGTGCTCGCACAGGGCCTGGGCATCTAGCCCGTTCGCAGGACGTACGACAGCCCGGCACCGAAAGGTGCCGGGCTGTTTGCCGTTTTGGCCTTGTTTGCCGTTATGGCTATGGTCACAAGTTGGAAGGCAGGGCTAAACAAAAAGTTAGGGAACCCGTAAACTCACTCTGTGAGTACCGCAGTCACCGATCAGCGCAGCCCGTTCCAGCGAGCGCGATCGGTCGCGGTCCTACTCGGTCCCGCCTTCGTCGCGGCCATCGCCTATGTCGACCCCGGCAATGTCGCGTCCAATATCAGCGCGGGCGCACAGTACGGCTACCTGCTGGTGTGGGTCGTCGTCATGGCCAATGTGATGGCCGGGCTCGTTCAATTCCTATCCGCCAAGCTTGGACTCGTGACCGGCAGATCGCTACCGGAAATGGTGCGGGAGAGGGCGAGTCGCCCGGTCCGGATCGGCTACTGGGCACAGGCCGAAACCGTCGCGGTGGCCACCGATCTGGCCGAGGTGGTCGGCGGCGCCATCGCGCTCAACCTGCTGTTCGGGCTGCCGCTGCTGGCCGGCGGCGTCATCACCGGCGTCGTGTCGATGGGCCTGCTGCTGATCCAGAACCACCACGGGCAACAACCCTTCGAACGCGTGATCACCGGCCTGCTCGGCGTCATCGCCATCGGATTCCTTGCCTCGCTGTTCATCTCGCCACCCTCGGGCTCGGAAACCCTGGGGGGTCTGGTTCCCCGCTTCGACGGCTCGGGCAGCGTCCTGCTGGCGGCGGCCATGATCGGCGCGACCGTGATGCCGCACGTGGTGTACCTGCACTCGGGCATGGCCCGCGACCGGCACGGGCACCCGGAGGCGGGCGCGCCCCGAGATCGATTGCTGCGCATCACCCGCTACGACGTCGGCCTGGCCATGCTGCTGGCGGGCGCGGTGAACCTGGCCATGCTGCTCACCGCCGCGAGCACCCTGCGCGGCCGTGACGGCGTGGACACCATCGAGGGCGCGCACGCCGCGATCCGCGATGTGCTCGGTCCGGCGGCCGGGCTGCTGCTCGCGGTCGGACTGCTCGCTTCCGGGCTGGCCTCCACCTCGGTCGGGGCCTACGCGGGGGCCATGATCATGCAGGGCCTGCTGCACCGGCACATTCCGCTGGTAGTGCGCCGAGTGGTCACCCTGATCCCAGCGCTGGTGGTGCTGGCCGTCGGCGTGGATCCCACTCGCGCCCTGATCATTTCGCAGGTGGTGCTGTCGTTCGGCATTCCGTTCGCGCTCATTCCGCTGGTGCGCCTGACCAGCGACTCCGGGCTCATGGGCGACAACGTCAACCACCGCGTCACCACCGGCCTGGCCTGGCTCGTGGCGGCGGTCATCACGGCCCTGAACGTGGTGCTGATCTACCTGACCGCCACCGGAAAGGGCTGACGCGCCGGGCTATTCGGCGAAGACGGCCCTCCGTTATTCGGCGAAGACGGCCTTGCGCTTGCCCAGCATGGCGGCCGCGCCCTCGGCGAAATCGGCGGAGTCCAGCAGTTCGCACTGGCCGGACTTCTCGGCCGCCAGCACGGCGTCGAAGGAGGTCAGCGCGGCCGTGCCGAGGGCGGCCTTGGTGAGCTCGAGAGCGCGGCGCGGGCCGTGCGAGAGCTTGGCGATCGCCGCCTCGACCTTGGCGTCCAAATGCTCATCGGCGTAGACACCCGCGATCAGGCCGTGCTCCAACGCTTTCGCGGCCGGGAGCCGCTCACCGAGCAAGGCCATCTCGGCGGCCAGCGGCCGACCGGCGGCCGCGGCCACCAGCGCTGCCGCACCGCCGTCGGGCATGAGACCGATATTGATGAAGGCGAGCAGAAGGTAGGAATCCTCGGCCAGATAGGTCAGGTCGGCGGCCAGTGCGATGGCCACGCCGATGCCCGCGGCCGAACCCTTGACCCGGGCGATGACCGGGATCGGAGCGTCGACAATGGCTTTGACCATCGCGTTGGCCCCGTCCAGGATCATCTCGTTGGTGATGCCGCGTTCGGCGTACTCGTCCGCGGCCGAAAGATCCGCGCCCGTGCAGAAGTCGCGTCCCTCGCCCGTCAGTACGATGACCCGCACGGCCGGGTCGGCGGAGGCGGCCCGCACGGTGTCGCCGAGGCCCACCATGGTGTCGTAGCTGACGGCGTTCTTGCGCTTGGGATTGGTGATGGTGATGCGCAGCACCCGCCCGTCCTGGATCGCGGTGTAACCCGTAGTGGTCGCGATATCGGTCATCGGGCGCTCCCAGATATATATGCGGCGGCAATGCCGCAGACTGTGTTCAACTTTGCGAATTGTGGTTAACTTAAGGTCGTTCGTCCGGCACTGTCAACAGCCGGAGACCCGGAGAAGGAGAAACTGTATGGTCGCCGATCGCAGCGAGGCCGCCCTCGCTTCCGCGCGACCGGACAGTCAATCCGCGGCAACCACGGCCGAGCCCGGGCCCCGCCGCCGGCCCAAGAACCGCAAGGCCCAAATCGCGCGGGTAGCGGCGCGAGCCTTCTCCGAACGCGGCTACCACCCGGTCGGCGTCGACGAGATCGCCGCCGAGGTCGGCATTTCCGGCCCGGCCCTCTACCGGCATTTCACCAATAAATACGCACTGCTGGTGGCGACCGCCGAAATGGGCGCGCAGCAATTGCTGGACGCCGCCAAGGCCGCCGACAATCCCGCGCTGGATCCGGAACCGCGACTCACCGCACTGTTCCGCGGCATCGCCGAGTACACCATCGACGTGCGCCGCGAGGGCGGGCTGTACCGGTGGGAACGCCGCTACCTCGAACGCGCCGACCGCGACCGCATCCGCGTCATCTACACCGAACTGCACGACACCGTCGCCGCCGCGATCGCGCCGCTGTATCCCGACGCCGACCCGGCCGACCTCCAGCTGCGGGCCGCCGCGGTATTGAGCGCCATCGGCTCGATCACCGCGCACCGCACGGCGCTGTCCACCACGCGGCTGATCAACCTCATCATCGAGATCTGCTGGGACATCCTGCGCTGCGACCTGCCGCCCGCCCCCGGACCGGTCACCGGCGACCCGATCGTGCGCGGCCTGCCCGTCATCGCCAAGCGGGAGCAGCTGCTCACCGAGGCCATTCGCATCTTCGGGCGGCAGGGCTACCACGAGGCCAGCATCGAGGAGATCGGCGCGGCCGCGGGCATCAACGCCTCCAGCGTCTACCGCTACTTCGCCAGCAAGGCCGACCTGCTCGCCGCGGCCCTGCACCGCACCGCCGAACGGGTCGCCATCGCCAACAACGAGGCCCTTGCCGAGGCCACCAGCCGCGCCGACGCCGCGGTGCGCATCGCAGACCGCTTCGCCCGCATGACCTTCGCCATGCCCGAGATCCTGCCGGTCTACTTCGCCGAATTCCCCAATCTGCCTGCCTCCGAACAACATCGGCTGCGGTCGGTGCAGCGGCAGAACGTGCTGGAATGGGCCAACCTGCTCGACGGCGACCAGATCGAGGCCCGCTTCCGGGTGCACGCCGCCATCGCCCAGGTCGCCGATGTCGGCCGCCGCCTCCGCTTCGACGGACGGCCGGAGAACATGGCGCGGGTCAGCGCGGTGATGCGGGCGGTGCTGCTGGGCGTGCCGGACTCACACCCGGTGCCGCAGCCGGAACAGGGCCCGGGCGACGCGTAACCGGCGCGGGTGCTTGTCGAAGGTGCCCGAAGTGATCTGATCCGGCGGGTGCTTCTCGGTGATGGTCTGCGCACGGGTGAATTCGCGCAGCGTCTGCGGATCGCGAATCCGGCCGGGGCCGTTCACGCCGTAGACCGGGGTCGAATTGACGGTGATCAGCTCACTGCGCAGCCGGGCCGCGAACTCCGGGACACTGCGCACGTCGCGCGTGAAAACCGCTACCGTGGGCGGTTTCTCGGCGGCGTTGACCCGCTCGGCCGCCTCGTCCATGGAGGCCACCCGCTGCACCACCAGCATCGGGCCCGCGGCCACGCCGGTGATCGCGGTGCTCACGTCAGGCACCTCGGTGAGCACGATCGGCTCGATATAGGGCTCGCGAATGGACTCCAGGCCGCCGACCACCGGCCGCCCGCCGCGGGTGATGGCATCGCGCACCTGGCGGCGCACCACCTCGATCTGGGAGTCCAGGATCATCGGGCCGTAGGCGGCGCGGCGGTCCGCGCCCGGACGCAGTCGCCGGGCCTGGCCCGCGACCAGTTCCAGGAACGGTTCGTACACCGAGTCGGCCACGTACACGCAGCGCACACCCGCGGGCTGCTGACCGGAGTTGGCCATCGCGCCGTACACCGCGGCCGCGGCGGCGGTGTCGAGCTTGGCGTCGACCTGCACCACCATCGCCCCGCGTCCACCCCGCTCGACGATCAGGGGAGTGGACGACTGCGCGGCCAGCGTGGCGATCTCCCGGGCGCCCGCACCCGATCCGGCGTAGGCCAGCTTGTCCAGCCGGGTCCGGCACAGGGCCGCGGCGGTCGCGCTGTCACCCGTGACCACCTGCAGCACAGGCTGATTCGGGGCCAGCTGATTCCAGGTGTCGGCCAGCCACGCGCCCACGCCCGGAGTCAGCTCGCTGGGTTTGAACACCACGGCATTACCGGCCGCCATCGCCCCGGCGATCGAATTCATCGGGGTGAGAACGGGATTGTGCCAGGGGCCCAGCACGCCGACCACGCCCAGCGGCAGGTGACCGACGGTGCCGGTGCGTTCGCGGCGCAGCGAGGCGCGCAGCCGGGTGGTACGGCCCAGCGTCCGCTCGGCATGGCGCGCAACCCAATCCAGATGCTCGACGGCCAGGGTCACCTCGATGGCGGCGTCCAGGCGTGGCTTGCCGGTCTCGCTCGAGATCAGCTCGACCAGCTCGCGGGTGCCGCGGGCCAGGGCGCGTTTCCAATCCAGCAGCCAGCGTTTGCGCGCGTCGAATCCCAGTGCCGCCCACCATTGTTCGGCGCTGCGCGCCGAGCGGACGGTGCGGGTCAGCTCGCCCGCGCCCATGCTGGCGTATTCGCCGACGACCTCCCCGGTACGCGGATCGTACGATGTGAGCACCTTGGATCGGCCCGCGCCGGCGCGCCCAGTTGCCGGCTGCGCCGACTCGGCCATGGTCAACCTCTCGTGGCCTGTGAATGTCTCTCCCCGCCAAGGCCAGACTATGGTTCGAGTCGCAGATGCGACAAGGTAGCGAAATCACCGCATACCGTCCGGTCTGCGCCTGGATCAGCGGCTATTCGGGGACCTACCAGTTTGTGACCAAGCACACAGTTTGCCGATAGCTGCTTCGGCAAAGAAACGGCCGCACTTCGGATGCGCCGGTAACATCACGCCCGGCGGTACGGATCATCCCGAAGGGGATGGGGACCCGCCGCACGGGGATACATCGTTCAGCCCGTACAGCCAATAGTGGAGAGTTGATGCCCAGCGTGGACAAACCGGATTCCGTAGCACCCGACGACCCGGCCGTTTTCGTCGAAGACATCCGTAAGTCCTTCGGTGACGTGCACGCGCTGCAAGGGGTCAGCTTCACCGCCGCCCGCGGCCAGGTGCTCGGCATTCTCGGCCCCAACGGTGCGGGCAAGACCACCACGGTCAAGATCCTGTCCACCCTGCTGCGCCCCGACTCCGGCACCGCCCGCATCGCCGGGCACGACGTCCGCGCCGATCCGGCCGCCGTCCGCCGGTCCAT
>NZ_JBSGBY010000429.1:0-7411 GCF_053601505.1 Nocardia sp. NPDC004722 | reverse complement strand
CGACGTGCTGCTACGGGCGGAACCCGAACCATTGCCGTAGCGCCGACAGTGGTGAGCCACGACCTGGCTCGGGTGCCGTGTGTCGGCTTGCGCGGGACAACATCGTGGCGAGCAGACTCGACAAGACGGCGACAAAGGCCGCGATGAGGCCGATCGCCGCCGGGGGTTGGTAGACGAAGTGGTTCTTCGGAAGGCTGGCGTTGGCGAGAAGGAACTCACCGATCACAGCGCCCATCGCGATCACCGCGCTGATGAACGACACCGACACCAGCCCAGGTCGGTCCGTTGCCAAGAACCTTCCGGCCGAGATCACACACGTCACGATCGCAATAACCGCACAGAGCAGCACAACAACGACGACAGGATCGAACGGGAAGGTGTAGCCGCCGGCGATACGCCCTTGCAGGGGAATGAAGTGCACCATCGTCGGCCACCCTCCCGGAATACCGTCTCGTTGCTCGGCCGTACCCCAGGGCGCGCACATCGTCGCGACGAGAACGATCGCGGCAACCAGTGTCATACACACGGTGGCGAACACCGCACGCGTCGCACGGCGTTCGGGTCGCCGCAGGTCTTCGGCTAGGTCGGGTATCTCGGGCTCGGCTTGCGCGGTCCACGGAGCAGGCCGCGCGACGGCGGCCGTAGTGGTGATCGCGGCCCGAGCCGCGGCCGCGAGTTCGCCCGCGGACCGGTACCGCTGATCGGGATCCTTGGCCATACCCCGGGCGATCACAGCATCCAAATACGGTACGGGTGAAGGCATTTGGCGACTGGGCTGCGGCGGAGTCATGGTGAGATGCGCGGCGATCTGTTGTTCTGCGCTGTTGCCGGGGAACGGAGTCTGTCCGGTCAAACACTGGTAGAGAACGCACGCCAGCGCATACACATCCGATCGGCTGTCAGCCGTGCCAGCGGTGAATCGCTCGGGTGCCATGTAGGCGAACGTACCAATCGTGGCGCCCGTGCTGGTCAGCTCGGTTTCGCCGGTAGCGCGAGCGATTCCGAAATCGATGAGGTAGACGAAACCGCGGGAGGTCACCAGAAGGTTGGACGGCTTGACATCTCGATGAATCAACCCCGCGCCATGCGCGACGTCGAGCGCCTCCGCCGCCTGCTCGATGATCGCCACGACCTCGCCAACCGGCAGCAAACCCTTTTGAACAAGAACCGAATCCAGACCGGAGCCGTCTACCAGTTGCATCGCCATGAACAGGTGCCCGTCGATCTCCCCGTAGTCGAAGATCGGCACGATATGCGGATTTCCCAGCCCCGCTACGGCCCGCGCCTCGCGCCGGAATCGTTCGCGGAACGACCTGTCGGCAGCAGTATGACTGTGCAGCACCTTCACCGCCACGGTGCGATCGGTCTGTGTGTCGTGGGTCCGATACACCTTCCCCATGCCGCCTTCGCCCAGCACCTCCATCAGCAGGTATCGCCCGAACCGGGTCCCCTCCACCGTCATCCCCCACCACAGTCGCACAACATGTTTCGATCATCATCGCAGACGCACCCAACCACTGAGACAACTCGCACGCATACGCCCGTGGTGAGCCTGCTCCCACGCATTCCTGTTGTGTGACTGAGGCGTTCAGCCCGTAAGCTCACTCGCCGACATGGATTCGAGCGGGGGGATTACGATGACGGCAGCGATCTTGGCGGCGGTGGCGGGACTGCTCGGGATCGCGGTCGGTCGGCTGTGGGATTCCCGAACCGAGTCCTCACGGTGGCGTCGCGACCAGAAAACCGCGAGCTATCAACGTGTTGCCGAGCAGTTCCGTATCACCTACGAGACCCTGCGCGCCATCGCGCTGGCCGATCCGCAGGACTCGACTACGGCCGAGATGGTCCGCGAGGCACGAATCAGCAGCTTCCAACCCTGGGACAGCGCCTGCACGGCCGTCTGGCTGCACGGCGGAACAGAGGTGGTCACCGCGACGTCCGAACTGGACTGCGCGCTGACGAAGCTTGCCGCGGATGCACAGAAAAACACGTTCACCGTCACTGACTGGGATATCGCGCGGGCCCCTGCCCGGGAAGCCTTCGAGCATTTCATCCGTACGGCCCGTCGCGAACTCGACCTCCCGCCGGTAACCGCGAAACTGATCATGGACGCCGACAACTGAACCCGCCCCACGAACGTCCGCACTGAACCCGCCGCTGGTCGATACCGCCGACACGAGGCGTGAGGAAACAGTCCGCGGCCAGCACCACCACACGTTCATCATCGACCAGCCGCGCACCCAACGACACGACCTAGGTGTACCGAGCTCGGAATCGCTTCCTACCGGCACGATCCAGTAGTTTCACGGCGGAATTCGATGTCCGCTAATGTCGCGTCCCCGGTGCGGTCCGCAACCTAGCGGACGATCAATGGCCGCCGGGATCGGGGCCGTCACGTTGTCCGCATGGGCGTGCGTAGGGGAACGTGCCGACTATGTCGGGCCCAATCTCTCAGGTTGAGCGCTATGGTTGTCTGGCCTCAGTCACGCTGGGGGCCTGTGCAATTGGGGGAGAGATGGTCACGACGTTGGTTGCCGGTTTGGCTGGCGTGCTGGGGGTGGCTGTCGGCAAGTTCTGGGACACTCGCTCCGAGTCGACTCGGTGGCGGCGCAATGAGAGGACGGCCAGCTACAGACAGCTGATCGACGCTTTCTTGGAGTTCCGATTGGCCATCACCCATCGCAGGCACGGCGACGCTCCCGACCACGATTGGACCTCACAGCGTCATGCCTGGGTCAGATCGCTTGCGGCTTTGTGGCTCTACGGCTCGGACTCGGCAGTCAGCGCCGGCAAGCAACTCGACATCGCGCTCACGGATCTGGTTGCCTCCGCTCAATCCACGGGTCCCTGGAATGACGCCAGCCAAGCGACTCGGGACGCCTTCGATCAGTTCGTGCAGGTAGTCCGCACGGAGTTCCGGCTTCCAGATTTGACGGAGAGCTACTTCGATGAACTCTCCTGACCACTTCTCGGCTGGAAAGTGCTGGGGTACATGATGATGCGGGTGCCGCTGCAGTAGTAATCGCCTTGGCCGGTGGCGCGGCGTCTGCTTGACTCGTGGGGTGGAATGGGTGCGGGAGTTCTACTCCAGGAGCGGTTCATGGTGGGGCGAGGCCGAGGCTCGGCTGACTGATCGAGATCATCGCAGAGTGGATTTACTACGCGCGCACGGGATTCCGACGGGCCGGATTCTGGAACTCGGGTCCGGGTACGGTACGACCGCTGTGGCGACTGCCGGGGCGGGGTACTCGGTGACCGCGGTCGAGATCAGCGACCGCGCGGATTTCACCCACGGGTTGGCTCAGAGCGTGGCTGAAAGCTCCCTGACCGTTCACAAGGCCGACTTCTACGAGGTTCACCTCGACGGCCAATTCGATGTCGTGTGTTATTGGAACGGATTCGGTGTCGGCTCCGACGCGAATCAACGCAGGTTGCTGCGCCGGATCGGGTCCGAGTGGCTTCGGCCGGGCGGAACAGCGCTCATCGATGTCTTCAACCCGTTCGTCTGGGCCGGTTGGGACGGCGACGAGGAACACCGGACGTCGAATCCCGCTGCCGGTTACGACCATGAGCTCAGAGAGCGGATCCAGTTCGATCCGGTGACCTGCACGGCGATCGACACCTGGTGGGAGACATCGGATTCGGACCACCCGATCAGCCAGGTCTTGCGCTGCTACACACCCGCCGATCTGGCGCTGTTGCTCGACGGGACGGGATTGTCCCTGACGGCGATCGTCGTGGGAGACGATGCGATGTCGCTTTCACCGCAACCCGGTCTGGGTAGCTTGCTGCGAGAGCATCACGAGTACCTCGCGGTCCTCCGTACGGTTGACGACGGAGACTTGCCTTCACTCGCTCCGGATGAGACATCATCGGCGCATGTGAGTGGGTAGCCTCGTCGTCGGTAATGGCTGAGCCAGACTCGGTGTTGTCGGCGACGCCATGGCGACCAGGTCCACACGTGCGGCGACACGGTCGGGAGTACTCAGCGAGGTAAAGCGGACAAAATTCCGCAGTGAGTACTCCCGAGCCTTCAATCACGCACGCCAGATTGGCGATCGACGATCGCACTCACTAGCCGCGACCCGGGCGGGGTCGGCTTTGGGGTCACCGGGTGATGTCGGTACCCGCGTCTATGTTCGGCGCGGGAGGACACCATGAGCATGACCGAGATCATTTACAAGACCGGGGACGCGACCATCCCCAATGCCGACGGATCCGCGGTCATCGCGCATATCTGCAACGACCGCGGACACTGGGGCAAAGGCTTCGTCGTCGCCGTGTCCGCACGATGGAAGCAACCCGAGCGTGCCTACCGGGACTGGTACAAGCAGCGCGAGTCCAACGACTTCGGTCTGGGCGCAGTGCAGTTCGTTGAGGTCGCACCGGATGTTCACGTGGCCAACATGATCGGCCAACACGGCATCCGATCGAGCGCCGACGGACCACCGATTCGCTATGAGGCGGTCGATCATGCCCTGGAGAAACTCGCCGAGTTCGCCGCGGTATCGAACGCCTCGGTACACATGCCGCGGATCGGGTGCGGACTAGCAGGCGGAACCTGGAGCCGGATCGAACCTCACATTCACGCGCGTTTGTCCAGCCGTGGCATCAGTGCCGTTGTATACGACCTGGAATGATCCTGGTGCTCGAGAACGCCCTGAACTGCCGCTGGGGCGCGCGGACTGAAACGGCCAGCGCAGCGCGGCAGAAGACCAACCAGCCGTTCCGAACTAATCCGCCCCGGACGTCCGCCATTGCCGAGAGTTTGGTGCGTTGAGTGGCTAGCGATGCCGAGGCTGAGGACTGACGCGCTCGGTCATTTCACGGCCGAGGGCGACGGCAGCGGTGATGGTCGCGGGGTCGCCGTGGATCCAGACGGTGGTGTCTCAGTCGGGCTCGGCGAGGTCGATGAACGCGATGTGCTGGATATCGTCATAGCTCGCGCGGAACGCTTCGGACAGGCGTTGGTACGCGGTAATGGTCTGGTCCGTCCGTGGTTCAGATGGCCTGCAGGAACAGCGCGTATCGGTATCGGTCGGGCAGGCCCGAGAGTTCCAGGGTGCTGTCGAATGGCCTCGCGCTGGTGGCGTCCGGATGCCGTTCGAGCACCGCCGCCACCAGTTCACCGGTACTGACCGCGCCGCAGCGTAAGTATCTACCCGGGTGACGCGGTCAGTTGAAGACGGTCATGTCGACGTGTGCGCGGTCGGGCCAGAATTCGTCGATGACCAGGTCCTCGATGATGTTCCGACTGGCGCCGACGGCGATGTGGACGGTGCCCGACTTGTGGTCCTGCTCCGATTCGTCGAGTTCGTCTTTGGGGTAGAGCACGATGTCGTAGGTGAGGTCTATGGAATCGTCTGTGTACCACTGGATATTGAAGTTGATGATCACACGTACTTCGTCGCCGTCGTCTTGCGTGAAGGAGAAGAACGCCCACGGATCGTCGGCCCCGAGTTTCACGGTATTGCCGAAATGAGGGTCTGCGGTAGTGTCGCTGAAGACACCCCGGTCCACCATGTCCGTATGGCCCTGCACCCGGACCGTGTGCCGATGTCCATCGGTGCCGTTGAGCTGTCGGCGCCACACCGACCAGCCCTCGGTCGCGGCACAAAGGAAATGTGCTCCGCTGGGATCGCGGACGAAGACCAGATCGCGCAGGCGCGGCGCGGCGGGCAAACCTGCCGAGATGTCGTCCCAGTTCAGGCCGTTGTCGCGGGTGACGAAGACCTGGGTGGCCGTCGCGACGAATACCGCTTCCGGATAGCCGGTCGTATCGGTCGCCAGGCCGACGAAATCACCCAGGGCGGCAGCCGGACCCGGCAACTGTGTCCAGGTTGACTCCCTAAAGACCCACAGCTGCTGTCCAGCGGCGATCGCGAACGCGTAGTACCGCGTGTGCACCACCAGCCGGGCGATAGTGCCGGGCAACGGTTTCGGCGTGGTGTCGTGCACGTGCCAGCTGTCGGGCATCAGCTGCAGCAGCCGCCCGGTGCTGGTGCCGACGATGAGGCCGTTGCCATCCCCGGAACCGATCGAAGTCGCGTATTCCGCGCCTGGTCCGACCCCATGACGCCATAGGCCCAGGGTCGCGAGGCGCTTCCAATAGGGGTGCGGCGTCGCGGCGAACATCCCGTACAGTGTCTGATCCTTCACCGCGACGGCGACGAGCGGTTCGTTATTGCTGTTCGCCCAGCTCGGCGCGGTGACGGCGGCGAGCACATCCGGTGACCCGAGGCCGTCGGCCACACCGTCGAGCGGGACCACGCCGTCAGACAGCGGCTGTGTGGGAAAGATCGAGAGGTTGGTGAAAGTGCCGGAAGGTCGATCGAACCATGCTTCACGCACGCGATTGCCGAACTCCACATTGTTCTGATCGACCGTCGAGGTGTCGCGGTAGATGAGTTTCCCGTCGTATAGCAGCGCCACCTGTTCGCCGTCGCCCTCGTCCAGCGGCCGCCACGGTTGGTTCGCCGGGTACAAAGAGATGTAGGCATCCCCGTTGTCCTGAAGGCTCATTGCCATTACGCCCGCGGATCCGCCGCGTGCTGTCAGGAACCCGCGTTCGGTGGGCTGGTAGTTGCGGTCCACGCAGCGGGCCTTGAGGTTTGGCAGTTTCTGATTGGCGAGGGAGGAGTGGGTTGCTCCCAGATCCGTCGTCACGGCCATGCCGCCGTCGCTACAGATGAACAGGGTGCGCTCGTTGGGATCGAGGTCGTCGAACTCGACCGCGTGCACGCCCGTGTGCAGGTGCCTAGTGGTGCCGGGCATCATCGTCCACGTCGCGCCGCCGTTCTCGGAGACAAAATAGCCGTGGCGCCAACCGACGACGACCACAGCTGGGTTCGTTCCGACGGCAATGCAGTTGTTGCGGGCCTGCTGATCGCCGGGTGTATTGGTCGTCGGGTAACCGAACAACGGCGAATGGTGCAGCACGTTGTTACCGGTCGCCGCCCACGATCGGCCACCGTCGCCGGACCGCAATACCTGGTAGATGCTGTCGCGCGTGCCGTGGTACTCCCCGGCTACGGCGTACATCACGACGCGATCGTACGGGCAGCTCGCGATGGAGGTGCGCATGAACATCTGGCTGTCGGTATTGCCCAAGAATTTGGCCTCGCCGAAAACGAGTGGGCCGGTGAGACTCTGCCATTCGCCCACGAACAGTCCGCCGCGCGGCGGCACGTCCTGCGGCGTGCCCCAGGCCGCGGCCACCACTGTCCGCCGAGGTCCGAGCGCGATGCCGCTGAACGGTCCGGCGGTCAGATTGAGAGCGGTGTCGAAGGTGTAAGCACCGCCGGCGATCGGAATCTCGGACCAGTAGACCCCTGTCTGACACGCCAGCACGATGGTGTTCGGTTCGGACACGATCACCAGGTCGTAGATGACGCCGGTATTCAACGCATTG